>DATMXS010000469.1:0-11830 GCA_035561355.1 Bryobacteraceae bacterium
GAGCGTGATCACCGTTTCGAGCATCGAGAGCGGCGCCGGATCGGTCGAGGTTTCCGCCCGGCCCGCTTTGCCCAGCACGCGGTCCACCTCCGGGAATTGCTTGATCACCCTGTCACTGACCTGCAGGATCCGCTGCGCCTCCGCGATCGAAATCCCAGGCATGGTCGAGGGCATGTAGAACAGCGCCTCTTCATACAGCGGCGGCATGAACTCGGAGCCAAGCGCGAAGAAGACCGGAACTGTCGCCGCCATGAGTACTACCGAAACGCCGATGACCGTCCACTTGTGGCGGAGCGACCACCGGCAAGCCGGCTCGTACACCCGGATCAATGCACGGCTGAGCGGGTGCTTGTCTTCCGACCGCACCCGCCCAATCAGGACCGCGCTAGCCACTCTCGATAACCAGCGCGGCCTGAAGCTGAAATTCCGCATGTGTGTGAACGACAGCCGCAATGCCGGGTCGAGCGTTATTGCCAGCACCGCCGCAACGACCATCCCGAGGGTCTTCGTGTAGGCCAGGGGTTTGAACAGGCGGCCTTCCTGGGCTTCGAGCGCAAGCACCGGGATAAACGCCACCGCGATCACCAGCAGCGCGAAGAAACTCGGGCCGCCGACCTCCTTCACGGCCTCGATCACGATTTCCTTGTGGTCGCCGCGCTTCCCCGAGGCCTGCCACGCCTCGAGCTTCTTGTGCGCCTGCTCCACCACAACAATCGAAGCATCCACCATCGCGCCGATCGCGATGGCGATCCCCCCGAGCGACATAATATTCGCGGTGATCCCCATCGCCCGGAACGGGATGAACGCGATCAGGACGGCCACCGGAATCGTGATCATCGGGATGAGCGCGCTCGGGACGTGCCACAGGAACAGCAGCACGATCAGGCACACCGTCAGGATCACTTCGATCACCGTGGACGTGAGCGTCGAGATCGAGTTCCGGATCAGTTCGGAGCGGTCGTATATCGGCACGATCTCGATACCGGCAGGCAGCCCCGGCTCGATCTGTCGGATCTTCTCCTTGACTCGCCCGATCACCTCCAGGGCGTTCTCGCCCTGCCGCATCACGATGATGCCCGAAACCGCTTCGCCGGTTCCGTCGAGGTCGGCTACGCCGCGCCGAATATCCGGGCCGAGAGCCACCTGTCCGAGATCCTTCACGCGAATCGGCGTTCCGTTTTCGCTCGCCGAAACGACGACCTCTTCGATGTCGCCAATTGTCTTGGCGTAGCCGCGACCGCGCACCATGTACTCGGCGCCGCCCAACTCGATCATCCTGCCGCCGGTTTCGTTATTGCTGGCACGGATAGCGTCTACAACGCGGTTGATGGGGATGCCGTAGGCCTGCAACCGATTCGGATCGACATTCACCTGATATTGCTTGCCGAAGCCGCCCACCGGTGCGACTTCGGCCACGCCCGGCACAGACTTGAGGTGATACCGCAGGTACCAATCCTGCACCGAGCGCAGGTCCGCCAGACTGTGGCGGCCGGACTTGTCTTCGAGAACGTACTGATAAATCCAGCCCAACCCGGTCGCGTCGGGGCCGATTTCCGTCTTGGCGCCCGCCGGCAGGCCCTGCAGTACGCTCGAGAGGTATTCGAGCGTGCGCGTGCGCGCCCAGTAAATGTCGGTGCCATCCTCGAAGATGACGTATACGAACGAATAGCCGAAATCCGAGAACCCCCGGACGGCCTTCACTTTCGGCGCGCCCAACATCGCGGAGACGATCGGGTACGTGACCTGGTCCTCAACCACATCGGGCGAGCGGTCCCAGCGTGAATAGACGATCACCTGGGTGTCGCTCAGATCTGGGATGGCGTCGAGCGCGACATGGCGCATCGACCACCAACCGTACAGCGCCGCCGCCGCGACGAGCGACAAAACCAAAACACGGTTGCGGGCCGAGAACTCGATGATGCGCGAGATCATGCCGGCCCCCGCAACCCCGTGCCGCTGGTCGCGACACTGCCTGAAAGGTATTTGGCGGGGTTTTCTTCGAAATCCGCCTTACAGCTCTTTGAGCAGAACCAGTAGGTCTTGCCCCGGTACACGGTCGTGATTGCGCCGGACTCTTTTTCGACTTCCATGCCACAGACCGGATCGATCTCGACGGGCTTGCCCGCCGCTTCCGCTGTCACGATCTTGCCGGCAGCAGCCGGGGTGCTTACTGCGGCGAGCCGCATGCGGCTTTCCGAATCGATCAGGAAGGTCCCAGAGATGACGATGCGCTCCCCGGGTTCGATGCCCGAGGTGATCTCGACACGGTCGCCCACGCGCAAACCGGTCTCGACCGGCCTAGGGGCGAAGCACCCGGCGCCGCATTCGACGAACACGGTCTTCTGCTGCCCGCTATCGATCAGCGCGTCGGTGGGCACCGTGATGGCCGCAGGACGCTCGACGCGCAACTCGACATCGACGAACATGTCGGGCCGCAGAACATAACCCGGGTTGTCGATTTCAAACCGCGTCTTCAGCGTGCGGGATTGCGGGTCGAACTGCGGCAGCACGTCGCTCATGCGTGCGCGAAGCTCGCGGGCCTGATACCGCACCGTCGCGACCGACCCCGGCTTCGCGTACTCCTGGTCCTTCTCGAAGAGGTCCGCCACGATCCAGACGTGACTGAGGTCCGCGATCCGGTAAAGTTCGGAGCCCTTGTCGAACCGCTGCTCGGGCGAGATGTTGCGGGCGATGACGAACCCGGCCGTGGGCGAATAGATGTGGATTTCCGAAGCGTAGGCGCGGGTTTGCCGGATTTCCTCGATTTGGACATCGCTCATGCCGAGGGTGCGGACCGCGTCCATCGCGATTTGAACGCTCGTGGACGCGTTCGGGCGCTGCGATTGCGAAGTCAGCCGCAGGTCCCGTTGCCCCAATAACTGCTTGCCATTTTCGAGCGCGAACAGCAACGTCTGCTGAGCCGACTGGAGGTTAGGGGCGTAGTAGGATGCGAGGATCTGGTCTTTCTTGACGAGAGTGCCGGCCGGGTTCGCTCCGAGTGTGCGAATCCAGCCGTCTCCGGCGGCAACGATACGGTACAGCCGGTTTTCATCGACCGCGATGCGTCCGGGCACCCGTAACAGGTGCGAGACGGACTCTCGCTTTACCTCGTCGGTGCGAACTCCAATCAGTTGCTGGCTCCCGGCGTCGACCAGAACCATGCCGGGAACGTCTCCTGCCACCGGGCGCACCTTCGCCGGCGTGCTGCCGGCATACACGGGCTCGAGGCGCATGCCGCAGCACGGTGCGTCTCCGGGCCGGTCGGACTTGTATTGCGGGTGCATCGGACACGTGTAGTACAGCACTCGGCTGTTGGAGGCGGAAGAAGCGGCGGGACCTGGCTGCCGGTTCGCCATGTACCCGGCAGCGAACAGTCCCACCGCAACACAGACAGCCAATGCAGACTTTGCGGGCGTCATCATGTTTCCTTCCTTGGGGCTGGATTCCGTCGGCGGCCACGCGTCAGAAGTCCTGCCCGGTCTTGAACCGGAGAGGGATTGCTCCCTCTCCGGAGCTGTCAGTCAGCAACCGCTACGGAACGATGGTTGGGAACGGCGCCGCATTCACCCACGCGGATCCGCCGCTTGCGTTCGTGGCCTGGACGCTGTAGTACAGCGACACGCCCGCACTCACCGACTGCGAGAACGAAGTAACGTTCGCGCCCACCGTGTAGGTCGTCACACCTTGTGTGAAGTTCGCGTCGGTGGCTCTCCGGATCGTATATCCGGTTTCGTTGTTCGCATTGTCGACCCACGACACTGTCACCGTACGGCTGTTCTTCTTCTGGTTCGTGACGATTGCCGCCACTTTAGAAGGAGCCGCCGGAAGAGCGCCGAGACTGACCGGGTTGGTCAGGGACGTGCACGTCCGGCCTGCGCCATTGATCGCGCACACCTGGTAGGTGTAGCTGCTGCCCGGAACTACCGCGGTGTCCACGTAGCTGGCGCTATTGGTTCCCAGCGTCACCAGATCGGTCGGGGTTGCTCCATTCGTGCCGCGGGCCACCACGAACCCGGTCTCGTTGTTGGAGCCGTCCTTCCAGGTCAGCCGGATCTGCGGCCCTGCTTGCAGCGTAGCGACGAGGTTGGTCGGAGCTAGCGGAGCGGTTGCCGCGGCCGCGCCCACCGTCGCCACGTTCGATGGGCCGGACGCCACGTCTTTGGTCGGGAAGCTAGCGCCCTGGTTGATCGCGGGATTCGAATAATCCCACGTATCGCCGACCACGTTGTTGGCAATCACCTTGTAGTAGTAGCTGGTGTTGCTTTTCACCGTGTCTACGTAGGTTGTGACGCCCGGGCCCAGCGGAATGGTGGTCAAGCCGGTAACAAATCCGGGGTCGTTCGCTCTGAAGATCGTAAACCCGGTCTCGTTGGCCGAGTTGTCGATCCAAGTCAGAGTTGCTTTGGTCCCGCTAACAATCGCAGCCAGGCCAGTAGGCGCCTTTGGCGCTACGCCAACCGGGACTGAGCGCATCATGTCCATCTCTTCGTGGCCTAGGATGTGGCAATGCCACACGTACTCGTGGCCGAAGTTGACGAAGTGGTTATACAGGTCGATGGGTTCCCCAAGCGGATCCATGGGGATATTGCCGGTCACGAACGCATCGGCCAAAGTGGCGCTCGCCAGCAATGCCCCTTCAGGCATCGCCGGATTGATCAGGCGTACGCTGTTGGGCAGCTCGAACGGCACGGTGGGGACGATCGGCCGGATTGCGACGAACGTATCCTCCAGCGGGCTGATTCTGACCGTGTCCTTCCAACCAAGCTCGGTCGGGTGCACCGTTCTGATAAAGCCATCCCAACCGACGCGGTTCAGGAGCTGCACGTCATAGAGGTGGAAGTGGATCGGGTGCGTGTCCACCCCGTTATGCGTGATCTTCCAAATCTGCGAGCCGTCTGCGGCCGTGCTGATCGGAGTCACCTTCAATTCGTTGCCGGCAAACGGTTCACCTGCTGCGCTGGTAATCTCAAAGCCCTTGGGCAGGGCGGCGGTGTCCCAGATTTCGGTGGGCGGGCTCGTGTACGGGAAATTGACGAACTGCTGCAGGAAGGCTTTGGCGTTCGGCACTTCGACGCCCAGCGTGCCTGTCATGCGTCCGTAGTCCGGGTCGAAGGTGCCGCCCATCTCATCGTGTATGGCTTTGTTCTGGAGCGGCATGCTCAGTGCTGATCCCAAGGTTCCTGGTGTTGCCCCTACCGTGTCGAAGGTCAGCGAGAAATCGTAGATTCTCGCAAGTCCGTCCCTGGGAGCTGTGGCACGGAAATCGACGCCGTAGGCCGAGTCGTACGCGTCTTGCCCGACGATGATGGGGTGCTGAGACGATTCGAACACGCCCGTGCCATCGGCTTTGTGCGCGAATGCCGCCTGGAGCGCAGCCAGCTTGGCGGGGTCGTAGTAATCCGGCACCGGAGCTGCGGCTGTACCGCCGACGGTGACCTGCATGACGGTGCGGGTGTTCGGACCGTACCCGGGTAGGGTTTGCGGAGCGCCGCCCGTATCCGTCATATCGGGGTGGCCTGTATAGTAATCGTAAGTGGCGACTCGGGCCGGGAACGCTGCGGGGCCGTCGTTGTAAAGGATCAGCGTTTGTCCGGCGTGTTTCGAGAAGTCGACGATGACGTCGAACCGCTCTGCCGGGCCCGCCAGCAGCGAGTGCAGATCGACGTTGCCGACGTTGAATAGCGTCGGGTCGGTTACCCACGTGATCGGCTGGTTAGGAACGACCACGGGGGCCGGCAGGAAACCGCCCTCAGTGCCGATCACGATCCAAGCCGGACCCTTGGGACTCTTTGTAGTGTCCGGGGTCGGAACGACTACCGGATCGGTTTGGGCCGCCAACACTTCGGCGGCGTTGAGCGCGACTTCGGTCGGCGCGCTCGGGTCCGCGACGTACCACTGCAGGTTGAAGAACCGGTCATTCGCGGCATTCAGGATCCGGAACCGATACGGTTTCGGTTCCACTGTGAGGGTCGGATAAGCCTTGCCGTTGACGACCGGGGTGTCATTGAACGCTTCCATGCCCGAGGACAGATACGGCGTTGCAGGCATAAGAGGCGGCTCGCACCATGGGAGACCGGCAGTCTGGCATGCCGGATCGTAGTACGGGTTCGCAATCGGCAGATTCGTGATGTCGTTGGTGGGCGGCCAGAACCAGGGCCCGTACATCCAACGCCCGAACGCGTTCACACCCGAGCTGTCGCCCGGATTTTGGGCCGGCATGTACACATGGGGCTGCCACAGGTTACCCATACCGCCCCACTTGCTCTTATCCCAAAGCGGATCCCACAGTTGGAGCTCTTTATCGCTCGGGACGAATGTCTTGTCCTGGATGACCAGCGGGATGCCGACACCGACGTCCGCCAGTGGGCCTCCCGCTGCCATCAGCGCGTGCTCGGTCGGGTCTTGGATCAGGTAGCCGGCAGCCTCACCCGCATACACGTTGAGGCGGGTGATGCCCCAGGCGTGATCGTGGTAGAACAGCAGGCGGGCGCTCTGCTGGTTGGTGTAATAGAACGTCTGGCAGCCGTCGGTGGCTGTACCGCAGAGGTTCATGTCGGGCACGTTCTGGACGCTGACGCCCTCCGGATAGGAGGTGCTGTCTCCCGCGGGAGTGATCCACTGATGCGGGGTTCCGTCGCTGATCCAGGGAGTGATGCCGCCGTGCAGATGCAGCGTGGCCCGGTTGTCGGCATAGCAGCCTGCGGGCTTCTTGCCCGTCGCGGGGTCCAGTTGGCCGCAATTCGGCCGCTGCGGATCGCCGGCCATTCCATCGGGTCCGGGACCCGCGCCCATGTACGTGGTATCCACGGGCAGGAACAGGTTGCCGCCGGCATCCCTGGGCAGGTTATTGGTGAACTTGATCCGCACCGGGCGGTTCTTCTGGGCGATAATCGTCGGGCCCAGATACTGGAACGGTGTGCCGCTCATGTTGGTCTGCCGGTAGCCGCGCAGCTTGGTCGCGGGCAGGTCCGCATGCATTTTTTGGCTATACTCGCCCAGTTCGATCTCGTAGTAGTCGGATCCCGGATAAGTCGCCTGGTCCGGCGTCGCGATCGGGAGGGACGGCAATGGGTCGACGAACTTGTGAATGCCGCCGGAAGTGACCGGACCGTTGCAGACCGCCGGAACGGGAAGGTTAGTGGCGGGGTCTATCGCCCCAGATTTATCAGCCAGACCGGCGCACTCGAGGTTGCCATAGCAAGCTGTGGCGGCCGTGTCGGAGCAACTGCGCAGCGGCAGCGGGCTGAGGGCGTAGTTGGCGCAACTGAAATACGCCGGCGGGTCCACGGGCTTGGTTGCATCGTAGCCGGGGCTCATGGGCCAGTTCGCTGGCCGCTTAAGCCCGGTAACGGCGTCGGTCAGGCTAGGTTGCACGCACTGACTGAAGGCCAGCGTAGCCAACAGCAAGGGGGAAGCGAATGCAAATAGCTTTTTCATGGGTCAGTTTCCCTTCACAGCAGCCTTCCGGCGAGCTGCTTGCTGACGCTTTGCGACGGCCTTGCGTTGCGCGTCGGTGATACGGGGGTTGCGAACGTGAACCCTTCCGGCCGCATCGGTGATGATCGTCTGCCCGGGTATCGGCCCTGGCCGTACGCTCGGTTTCTGTTGCGCGTTGGCCATGCCCACGCCCCAACAGAGGGCGGTCGTTAGCATGACCAGACGCCAACTCGAGAGTGTGTTCCTTCTGCACATCTGCCTGTCTCCTTGAAATCGTTTTCGTCGATGTCCCTACGCTGATTGACAACGCACCGCACCCGCCGCATCCCCAATACCCGCTTGCTTCGTTTCGTCGGTTTGTCGTGACCGGCCCCATCGTTGTTCTGCAGCGTCCAAATGCTTGTCACGAGCTGAACCTGGTGCGGAACCAGGTGTGCAGAGCCGCTAACCTCGGCGCCCGCCTCTCGCACGTGAATGAATGACTTGTATCATGAAGAAACCTTAAAGTAAATCAGGTTTTCACACCCTTTTGCGCTCGATGCAATCACCGATGCGGGGTTCTATTACCCTCTTTGTTGGACCCAGGTAGTATTGCGGTTTGTTGAGAAAACAGGCCAGGTCGGGTCGTGTCCGGTCCATGTTTCGCAGCGGGCGCTCCGAAACCGAAGTACTAGTACAACGGGCATAGTTACGAGAGAGTACTAAGTACTCCTCGGAAGTATTCATCGGGGCAGACCCGGGGCGTGGGTTCTCTTCCGCCGCTGCTTCCTGCTTCCGACGCTGAGCGCCGGGCAGCCGGTCGCCGGCCGCTCTTAGAAAGGGTTTGACAGAGCTGATCGGAGCAAGTAAGATCTTAATGTCTGTTAATCTTACCGTCGGCCCAGATCGGGCCAATGCGATGAAGCACGCTACTGTGAGTGCGATCGGTCTCGCTGTTCTGGCCGTTTTGCCAGTTCTGGTCTACGGCCATTCCGACCGTCCGCCTGACGCCCGCAAAACCGGGGCGCCAGGAGACGGCGAAACCTGTGAAGTGTGCCACCGTCTTGCGACTCCCAACACGCGCGGCGGCAATGTCCACGTCGCCTTTCCCGCAGGTCTGACTTACACGCCCGGCGTCGTGCAGGAGTTGTTGGTCACGGTTGCCGATACCACCGGCCGCGCGCGGAAATACGGCTTCCAGATGACAGCGCGGCTGGCGAGTGACCCGGAGCAGGCGCAGGCCGGCGACTTCCAGCCAGCGGACCCCAACACCGTTGTGCGCTGCGATCTGCCGGGCAACACCCTCCGCGGTACGCAGGGTTGCCCCGTGTCGGAGTCCGTGCAGTTCATCGAACACGCTGTCGGGACCACCACCAGCGCCTGGCGAGTCAACTGGGTACCGCCGACGGCGAATGCCGGGACGGTATCGATATACGTGGCGGGTATCGCGGCTGACGGAAACCGCGACACATACGGCGACGATCTCTACATCGCCCGGTACGACCTCGCGTACTCTGCCGGCCAGCCATCGGGGCCGCCCTTGGTGGCGCAGCAGAACGGAGTCGTCAACGGCGCCAGCTTTCGGCCCGGGTTTGCCGCGTCCGCCTGGATCTCGATCTTCGGTACCAATCTGGCAAGTTCGACGCGCATGTGGCGGGGCGACGAGATTGTGAACGGCCGGTTGCCGACGCAGCTCGATGACATCACCGTGAGCGTGAACAACAAGCCTGCGGCGGTGTACTACATCAGTCCGACGCAGATCAACGTTCAGGCGCCCGCTGACGATGCGGTGGGACAGGTCGTGGTCACAGTGAACACCGCACGAGGCGCATCCTGGACAACTGCGGCCTTGAATCGCTTCGCGCCGGGATTCTTCAAGTTCGATCCGCGCGAGCGCAGGTATATTGCTGCGCGGCACCCGGACGGCGCTGCAGTCGGACCGCCGGATCTATTCGGCGGCGAGCCGTCCCGCCCTGCCGCACCCGGCCAGGTGATTTCCCTCTACGGGACCGGTTTCGGACCCACCACCCCCGCCGTGCCAACGGCCGAAGTTGTGACTGTTCCTGCCGTGCTGGCCGAGCCCGTGGTTGTGCGTTTTGGAAGCTTGCCGGCCGAAGTGCAGTGGGCCGGAATCAGCGGGGCGGGCTTGTACCAGTTCAACGTAATGGTGCCGGATCTGCCCGACGGTGACGTGGAAGTGGTGGCCGAGATAGGCGGCGTGAGAACCGGACCGGGCGACTTCGTGTCCATCCGGCGGCGCTGAAAGCGGGGTTGACCTCGGCAATTTCGGAGCTTGAACCGTAGGTTCGATCGGGTGTCACGTCGCGCGGATTACCGCACCACGGCTGGCGCTTTGGCTTCAGTGCCCAGGCCGGCGTAGGTTTCCTTGACCTTCGTGACCTTGTCCGCGTTGAAGGTGACGAAAACGATCTTGCCCGGGGGCTTGCCGTAGACCCAGTCTTCGAGATCCTCGCCTTCCTTTACTTCACGGATCTTGCGGACGGGACGGCCCAGGGCGAGCAGCACCTGATCGCGGTCCATGCCTTCTACTGCCCGCTTCTCCTTCACCGCGGCCTGGATCTCCGGCGGCAGGCTGTCCACATAGCTCTCGGTGACCGTTCGCTTCTCGAAATCGAGAATGGGCGCGAGAAGCTTCTTCACCTCGGCCGACGAGATGGAGGGAATCTGCTTGTGGAAAAGCAGCGCGATGCTGGTCCCGCCGGGCGCGGTGGATTGACCTTGTGAGATGGGCGCCGTGCGGGAGCCTACGCCCACTTCAATGCGTTCGTACCACTTGCGGCCGCCTTTGAAGCCGCCATTGATCTCGAAGACGATCTTGTCGCCCTGGATGTCGATCTTGCTGACACGGACCAGATCGCCCGTCCGCGCCGCGGGGCCGTGCTCGCGGGCGATCGCGGACCAAGCCTGCTTATCCCACGCGCCGGTCAGATCCAGTTCGAGATCCTTTTTGGAGCGAGGAAGGGGTACTTTGGCCGTGGCGTATTCCGCGGTGAGGCCGCGAATCAGTTCCACGCGCCCCTCCGGAGTGAGTTTCTCCGGCTTATCCGCGCCCGTGAGGAGCGCGACAGCGGAGGCAAAACCCACCAGTGTTCGGCTAAACTTCATGACCGAAATCCCCCGACGGCCGCGCCTAGTCCTCCCACTGCTCCCTGAGCAGATAAGGGGTCTGCCTGTGAACCGGCGCTTTCAGGATCAACCATGCGAAGAGCGCCGCCAGAGCAATACACGTTAGTAGGCCGCCTTCAGGGCCGTACGCTCCGCCGCTCCAGATCGGGTCGATGTTCCAGTGCAGCTCGCGGCCCGTTAGTCCCATTGTAAACCCGCTCAAATTAGCGCCCATCAGGGGGAGTACCCAATTCCAGCCGGCGTGGAGGCCGATGGGGAGCCAGAGATCACCGCTGCGCCAGAACGCCAAGCCCAGAATGACGCCCCAGAGTCCGGTGTTGATAAGCGCGATGGGACTCACATTCAGGTTGCCGCTGTGTGCCAGCGCGAAAAGAAAGCCGAATGGGAGGATGGTTGCGAATGGTCCCAAAGTCGCCATGAGCACCTGAAACGCATACCCACGGAAGAGCATTTCCTCGCCCACAGCGCCGAAGAGGATCAGCACCATAGTGAACACGATCTGACGCCAATCGGCACGCGCACCCACGATCGGCACGAGTTCCGCCGAGCCTTCGAGGACCGGCCCGAGCGTCACGAATAGTCCGGCAAGCGCGCCAGCGGCTACGCCGAGCAAGACGTGCCGGACGGCCGCGCGATTCCAGTGGAATCCGATCTCGGTCAGGTTTGAGTGCTCGAAGATCCGCATCGCGAGGCCGTTCGCGACCACCGCCGCCAGCAATGTATGCAGCGCTGCGGCGATGAAGTACCCCAGGCCATACAGAAACCAACCGAACACGAACAGCCCGGCGATAGCGAGAAACGCGAATACGCCGACGCGTAACGCGGCAGCAAGCACCTGCGGCGGGATACCGAACTTCATGGGACCTCCCGGCGGACCGTCGAAACCGAGTTCAACGCAGAGACGCAGAGATGCGGAGAAAACCACGGACAAGAGTCTTTTGGGGAACGGGAAGAGCGAGAGGGCAAGTAGCACTCTTCGACGGGAGGGCATATCGACCACAGCCTCCTGCCCCGTGAATTACTTTTCAATTCGATCGCTCTTCCCTGCGTCTCTGCGGTGAATCGCTAAAAAATAATCAGCCGAGTTTCTTCAGACGGTTCTCGATGTCGGCCCGGAGCTGCTCCACAAAGCCGAGAACGTACTTTTCAGGCGGCAACTTCGGATCGTCGATGAGCGGCGTGAGGTCCATCGCGTAAGTGATGGCGGACTCTTCGTCCACCCCATGCGAAGCGAAGTATGTGGCGTTTGCGACGCGCCGACCTGTGG
>DATMXS010000470.1:0-2415 GCA_035561355.1 Bryobacteraceae bacterium
ACAGCGCGCAAATCGCTCCCGCGGGGTCCTGGATTACTGCGAACTTGCCGTCGCCCATGACGCGCGGCTCATTCACGATGCTGCCGCCGAGTTCCTTGCATTGCCGCAGGCTCTCCTGCAGATTCGCCACCGCGATATACACCAGCCAGACCGATGGCAGATCGGCGTTCGGTCCGCGCTTGTGACAAATGCCCGCCGATGCGCCGCCGCCCCGGGGCGACATGACGTAATCTGAATAGCCGCCCATTTCGATAGGATCCGATTTCCAGCCCGCAACGGTTTCGTAGAACTCCCGGACGCGCTCCGCGTCGGGGACGGTCAGGTCAATCCAGTTGATCGCTCCGCCTTGCCCCATGGTTGGTATGCTACGCCAACACTGTCACGCAGGACACATAATTCTCGCTTGACCGGGCGAAGTTGGCCCGCGGACAATGCGGTTCAGGAGATCGAACGACGTGCCTGGGCGTGGGGCTGAGTTGCCGGAAGGGTTCGTCTACAGGCCCGAATTCCTCACTGAAGATCACGAACAGGCGCTGCTCGACCGCATCGACGGACTCGAATTCGGCGAAGTGCGGATGCACGGCGTGGCCGCCCGCCGGCGCGTGGCTCACTATGGCTGGCTGTATTCCTTCACGACTTTCAAGGTCGCGCCGGGGCCTCCTGTGCCGGACTGGCTGCAACCGCTTCGCGCACAGGCAGCAGACGCCGCTGGGCTGGACAATCCCGAGCGTTTGGCCGAGGCGCTGGTCACGGAGTATTCGCCGGGCGCGACCATCGGCTGGCACCGCGATGCGCCTCCGTTTGGAATCGTCGTCGCCGTGTCGCTGGCATCGGCGTGCCGCTTCCGTTTCCGCAGGGGCGAAGGCGATGCCCGCGAAACGGTGGATGTGACGGTCGAGCCGCGCTCGCTGTACATCCTCGACGGACCGGCGCGCACCCAGTGGCAGCACCACATCCCGCCCACAAAAGCGTTGCGCTATTCGATCACGTTTCGAACGTTGCGGCGCGCGCGGACGTGAGTGGCTCCTACTCGTACCGCAACGCAACCCCGGGGCGGATCCGGAGCGCCCGCACCGAGGGGATGAATGACGCCAGCAGTGCGACGACCGCGAGCAGGACGGTAACGGTCGCGAACACGCGCGGATCTCCCGGTTCGACGCCGTAGAGCAGCGTCGTCATCAAACGCGTGAGGGCGACCGCCGCCACCGCTCCGATCGCGAGGCCGACGGCTGCAAGTTTCACGCCTTGCCCCACCACCATCCCGAGCACATCCTTCACGCTGGCACCCAGCGCTACTCGGATGCCGAACTCCCTCGTACGCTGCGCTACCGCATACGCCAGCACACCGTAGATCCCGATGGCTGAAAGCAGCAGCGCCAGGATGCCGAATGAGACGCAAAGCACCATTGCCGCTTTGCGGTCCGCGACCGACGCCGCCAGCCGCTCGGGCATCGTCTTCACGTCAAACAACGCAAGTTCGGCGTCCGAACGAACCAGTTCGCGGCGTATCGCGGAGGCAACCTGCGGGTCTGGCCGGTGGGTCTTCACAACCAGGTGCATTGTCCGCTGGGGAGCCTGCTGCATCGGGAAGTAGATGTGCCCGACCGGGTTCTGTTCCGCCAGGTTGCCCGTCTTCACCATCCCGGCCACGCCGACGATCGTCCAGGGCTTGTCCTCTTCACTCATGTAGCGCCGCAATTGGCCTCCGATCGCATTACGCTTCGGCCAATACTTGCGTGCCATGAATTCGTCTATGATGACGACGCGCCGCGAGTCCGGGCCGTCGCTTTCGGAGAAACTGCGGCCTTGCAGAATCGGAATGCTCAATGCCTCGAGATAGCCGGCATCGATGTAGTTGTACCCCGGGACGGGCGGCGTCTCTCCGGGCCCGAGAGCGTAACCGACGATCGTGATTGCGCTGGCATTTTGGTTGCCTCCGAACGGCAGATAAGTCGTCGCTCCGGCGGCTTTGACCCCCGGAATGGCTCGCACCCGCTCCAGTAGGGTGGATGCGAAAGCGCGGGCGCGCGCGTCGTCGTCATAGCGCGGGCTCGGCATCGAGAATCGTGCGGACAACACCTGCTCGGCTTTGAAGCCCGGGTCCACACTCAGCAGTCGCGCAAAGCTGGCCGTCAAAAGCCCCGCTCCCGCCAGCAGCACGAACGCCAGCGAAACCTGGCAGACCACCAGCGCCGAGCGCGTCCACACCGCATGCCGTTGGGCCGTGCCGCTCCTTTCGGTCTGCCGGAAGACGGCGTTGAGGTCGCGGCGGAACAGGTGAAAAACGGGGATGCTGCCGAAGGCGAGCCCCGAAAGAACTGCGACGAGCGCACTGAAGCCGAGAGCGGTCGAATCGATAGCGATGCTTGCGCCGCGCGGCATATCTTCGGCTCCGAGCATCGAGAGCAGCCGGAC
>DATMXS010000471.1:0-25717 GCA_035561355.1 Bryobacteraceae bacterium
GCTCCATAAGCGCTTTCTCGAACTGGTGTATCCCCGTGTCCCGGCTGGTGGGGCGATCAGCTCGCACAACGCGAACGACATGAAGCTCGCGATGCCGGATTTTCTGGAGGCGATCACGAAGGATCCGGAGCTCGAAACGGAGGTTCGGGAGACGGCCGGGGGCGGCTTCACGTTCAGCGTGCGGAAGAGGTGAAGAGGAAGAAGGCCCAGGGAGGAATGCAGAATGCCGAATGCAGAATGCAGCCGGCGTGATGGCGTGCAATGGGCCGATGGCGGCTAAGCGCGATCACGCTGCGGAGCGCGGCAGAACTTCGCGCTGAATCCGCGCACGCGCTGCGTCCTCGGCTACCGCCAACTCGTACTTGGTCTGGAGATTCATCCACATCTGGGCGGACGTACCGAAATATCGGGCAAGCCTCAGGGCTGTGTCGGCGGTGATGCCCCGCTGGCCTTTGATTATGCCGCCGATGCGGTTTGCCGGCACTCTCAATGCCATCGCGAGGGCGTTCACTGTGAAGCCGGATTCCTGGAGCAATTCCTTCAGCACTTCGCCGGGATGGATCGGGGGCAGATCAGTCGGTTTTCGAACGGGCATTTGTTCTCCTATCAGTGATAATCAACGATCTCGACGTTGTGAGCGTCTCCGTCCCGCCATTCAAAGCAGATTCGGAACTGACCGTTGATCCGAATACTGTGTTGTCCCCTCCGGTCTCCTTGGAGTGCTTCCAGATGGAGGCCGGGTAGGTGTAGGTCCCTGAGGGACGTGGCCGCGTCCAACAACTCCAGCCGGATTCGCGCCGACTTCTCGATCGCTTGCAACCTCCGGCTGAACTTCCGATTGAGCAATAGCTGGACGTCTCTGTCGCAACATGATCGTATCATACGGTAGGCATAATACGCATATCATACAATGCTGCGAGCTGCCGCGTCTGAGGGCGCATCGAAAATTGATGGCCGGTTTTTCGTCCATATCGTCTGTCCTGATATATTGGTAAGTCCCCCATGCAAATCGAGAAAGTCTATGAACCGCAACAGTTTGAGCCGCATTGGGCACAGTGGTGGATCGATTCCGGGATCTTTCGGGCGGACCCTAAAGCGCCTGGGCGCGTGTTCTCGCTGGTGATCCCGCCGCCCAACGTCACCGGCTCGCTTCACATCGGTCACATGCTCGAGCACACCGAGATCGATGTCACGGTCCGGTGGCACCGCATGCGGGGCGATAACACGTTATGGCTGCCTGGCACGGACCACGCCGGCATTGCCACCCAGATGCTCGTCGCCCGGCAACTTGCGAGTGAAGGCATACAGTATCGCGACCTCGGCCGCGAGGAGTTCGTAAAGCGCGTTTGGCAGTGGAAAGAACAGTACGGCGGGACGATCAAGCGGCAGATGATCCGCATGGGTTCGTCCTGCGACTGGTCGCGGGAGCGGTTCACTCTGGACCCGGGGCTGTCGCGTGCGGTGCGCGAGGTCTTCGTGCGGCTGTACGAAAAGGGCCTGATCTACCGGGGCGAGTACATGGTGAACTGGTGCCCCAAGTGCCATACGGCGCTCTCCGATCTCGAAGTGCCGCACGACGTGACTCCGGGCAATTTGTGGCACATCCGATATCCCGTGAACGGCACGGACCGGTTCGTGGTAGTGGCGACGACGCGTCCCGAGACCATGCTCGGCGACACCGCAGTCGCAATGAATCCGAAGGACGAGCGGTACGCGGACCTGCACGGCAAGACCGTACGGCTGCCGCTGATGAACCGCGACATCCCGATCATCCTCGACGAGCTTGCCGACCCCGAGTTCGGGACGGGCGTGGTCAAGGTGACACCCGCCCATGATCCGAACGACTTCGAGGCGGGGCGCCGGCACAATCTGCCGCGGATCAAAGTAATCGACGAGAACGCCGCGATGACGGCGGAAGCCGGCCCGTACGCCGGGCTGGACCGTTTCGAAGCGCGGAAGCGCGTTGTGGCGGATCTCGAAGCATTGGGCCTGCTCGACAAGGTGGAACCCTACGAGCTCTCGCTCGGCAAGTGCCAGCGATGCAAGACGCCGGTGGAGCCGCTCGTTTCCAAGCAGTGGTTCGTTAAGACGAAGCCGCTGGCGGAACCCGCGATCAAAGCGGTGGAGGACGGCCGCATCAAGTTCACGCCGGAGAACTGGACGAAGACTTACTACGAGTGGATGTACAACATCCGCGACTGGTGCATTTCGCGCCAACTCTGGTGGGGGCACCGCGTTCCCGCGTGGCACTGCAAGGATTGCGGAGAGATCATCGTGGCGCGCGAAGCGCCGCAGAAGTGCAAGTGCGGCTCGAGCAACCTGGAGCAGGACCCGGACGTGCTGGACACCTGGTTCAGCTCCGGCCTGTGGCCGTTCTCGACACTAGGGTGGCCGGACCAGACCGACGAGCTGAACACTTACTATCCGACGTCGCTGCTGATCACGGGCTTCGACATTCTATTCTTCTGGGTGGCGCGCATGGTCATGCTCGGCATCGAGGAGATGGGCGACGTGCCGTTCCGCGAGGTGTACATTCACGGGCTGGTGCGCGACGCCGAGCGGCAGAAAATGTCCAAGACGAAGGGCAACGTTGTGGACCCGCTGGTCCTGACGGAGCAGTTCGGCACAGACGCAGTTCGCATGGGGCTGCTCCATGGTGCGGCGCCGGGCACAGACATCGTGCTGACTCCGGAGCGCATGGAGAGCGCGCGTAACTTCGCCAACAAGCTGTGGAACGCGGCGCGGTTCATGTTCCTGAACATGGAGCGCTCATGCGTGGATGCGTGGGTTCCGGAGCCGGGTCGCCCGTGCGTGGCCGAGGTGGATACGGACACGCTGGAAGCGAGCCTGGAGGACCGCTGGATTTTCAGCCGTTTAAATCAGGTGGCTGACCTGGCGGGCCGCGCGATCGAGCATTACCGGTATCACGAAGCGGCGCAGGTACTGTGGCAGTTCGTCTGGCGCGAGTTCTGCGATTGGTACCTGGAGATCAAGAAGCTCCGGTTCCGCGAGAACTCCGGTTTGGACGCCGGCTGGCGCAACATTTTGACCGTGTTCGAGGCGATGCTGCGGCTGCTTCACCCGGTGATGCCGTTTATCACGGAAGAACTGTGGCAGCGGATCTCGGCGAACTCGGCGGATAGGCCGCAATCCATCGCGCTGGCGCCCTATCCGGAGTACTCGCCGAAGGCGGCCGACCTGAAGGCCGAGCGCGAGATGGAGCTGTTGCAGGACATCATCGTTTCGGCGCGCAACCTGCGGGCCGACCTGGGCGTAAACAACCAGAAGCAGCAGTTGGAAGGGACGCTCTATTCGCCGGGACCGGCGGCAAAGATAGCGCGTGCGCAACTCGAGGTGATTCAGAAGTTGGCGGGCGTGAAGCTGGAGATCGTGGAATCGGCTGCGCCGGCGGGCGTGAAAGGGGTGAAGCGCGCGACGACCGAGTACGATCTGGTGCTGCAGATCCCGAGCGAGCAATCCGACGTGCAGCGGAAGCGCCTCGAAAAAGAGATCGAGCAGCTCACGAAGGTGATTGCGAATTCTGAGCGGCAGTTGAGCGACGAGAAGTTTCTGGCTCGCGCGCCCGAGGCGGTTGTGAACTCGATCAAGGGCAAGCTGGCCGAGTACAAGGCGCAGCTCGAGAAGAGCCGCGAGACGCTCGGAGCGCTTTCGTAATGGGCGCGTTCGATCCGGCGAATCCGGAGGTCGATTTCATTGTCGGCCATGCATTGAAAGAGGACATCGGGACCGGCGATATCACCTCGGAGGCATGCGTGCCGCCGGGGTTGATGGCGAACGGGTGCTTCCTCGCGAAACAGGACATAGTGCTGGCGGGGATCGAACTGCTACCGCTCATTTACGAGATCCGCGGCGGAGTGGATTACATCGACCTGCGGTTCGCGAGCGGAGACCGCGCCAAGCCCGGAGATGTTCTGGCCACCGTGAATGGCCGCGCGCGGACGCTGCTCGAATGCGAGCGCGTCGCGCTGAACTTTCTTCAGCGGCTGAGCGGCGTGGCGACACTGGCACGGCGGTTCGTCGAGGCCGTGGAAGGCACCGGCTGCTACGTCCTCGATACAAGGAAGACCACTCCGGGCCTGCGTATGCTCGAGAAGTGGGCCGCGGCGGCTGGCGGAGTCACCAACCATCGCATCGGCCTGTTCGACGCGATTCTGATCAAGAACAACCATATCGCGGCGGCCGGCGGTGTTCGCGCAGCGGTGGAGGCCGCGTTCAAGACCGGGATGCCGGTCGAGATCGAGGTCAGGACGCGCGAGGAATTGGACGAGGCGCTGGCGGCGGGGGCAGAGCACCTGCTGCTGGACAACCTGACACCGGCCGAAGCGGCGGAGTGGGTTCGGTACATCGATGGCCGGGCGACGCTCGAACTTTCGGGCGGGATTACGCTCGACACCGTCCGCGCGTACGCCGAAGCGGGAGCGGACTTTGTCTCAGCCGGCGCGATCACGCACTCGGCGACTGCCGTGGACATCAGCTTCCGGCTGGAACTCTCGTGACCGCGGATCGGCGGGTCATCTGGCTCGAACGCTGCGAGAGCACGATGATCGAAGCCGCAGTCCTCGCTGCGGAAGGTGCGCCCCACGGTACCGTGGTCGGCGCGGATGAGCAGACCGCGGGGCAGGGAAGGCTCGGTCGCGCGTGGCACTCGGAGCCGGGCGCGGGGCTGTACGTTTCAATGGTGCTGCGGCTGCCGCAGGCGGGCCTGCTGACGATGGCGCTCGGGCTGGCGACTGCCGAAGCGATCGGCGTGCCCTGCGACCTGCGCTGGCCGAATGACGTGTTGATCGGCCGTAAGAAGTGCGCCGGCATTCTGGTGATGACCGAGCACGGGGCTTTCATCGCGGGCATCGGGATCAACCTAAATCACACGTCGTTTCCGCCGGACCTGGCGGAGATCGCAACCTCGCTGCGAATCGAAACGGGGCGGGAGCAATCGCGTGCAGTGATTCTGGACGCGCTGCTCGCGGCCGTGGACCGCTGGCTGGCGGCGGATCGCGAGACGATCCTTGAGGAGTTTGCGCGACGGTCAAGTTGGGTTCGCGGCAAGCGGGTGGTGGTGGAAGGCGTGCGCGGCGTGACGGACGGGCTGGATGATCGAGGATTCCTCTGGCTGCGGCTGGACGACGGCACGCGGCACCGAATCCTGGCCGGAGGAGTGCGGGAGGAATAGATGCTGGTAGCGCTCGACGCAGGCAATACAAACGTCACCATCGGAGTTTTCGAGAAGAAGGAACTGATCGCCCACTGGCGGCTGCGAACGGTACACGAGCAGACAGTAGACGAGTGGGGCATCCTGCTGCGGAACCTCTTTGCACTGTCGTCAATCGACCTTGGCTGCGTGGACGGCATGATCATCGGGAGCGTTGTGCCGCCGGTGAACCCCACATTGGCAGCCATGGCGGAGCGGTATTTCAGAATCGACCCCCTGTTCGTGAATCACGAGACGGACACAGGGCTCACCATCCGGTACGACAACCCGCGGGATGTGGGCGCTGACCGTGTGATCAACGGCGCCCAGGCATTCGTGAAGTACGGTGGACCATGCGTAGTGGTGGACCTGGGGACAGCAATCACGTTCGATGCGGTTTCGCGGAATGCCGAGTACCTGGGCGGCATTATTTGCGCGGGTATCGGGATCTCGACCGAGGCGCTGTTCGCCAAAACGGCGAAGTTGCCGCTGGTGGATTTTCGAGAGCCTCAGAAATTGATCGGTACGAACACAGTGGGGAGTATTCAATCGGGCCTGTATTACGGGGCGATCGGGATGATCGATGGCATCCTGGAGCGGCTCATCGGCGAACTGGGCGAGCATACCAGGGCGATCGCCACGGGCGGTCAGGCAAGCATGGTCGTGCGCGGCTCGAAGTACATCACCGACGTGGATGAAAACCTGACGCTCGATGGGCTCAAAATGATCTGGGAGCGCAACCGCCAGTGAGTGAAGAGCGCGACTGGCACCTGAACTATTTCAACTACTTCACTGAAGTCGAGGAGCAGTTCCAACGTGCGCGGGGCACGGGCCTCTTTCTGCTTTCGCCACTGGATTGGGCGCTGATTGAAACGTGGAAGGACGCCGGGATCCCGCTGGAGGCGGTGCTGCGCGGCATTGACGAGGCGTTCGAGAAGTGGCGTGAGAAGCGATCGCGGACCCAGATGGTGAACTCGCTCGCATTCTGCGCACAGGCGGTGCTGACGCACGCCCAGCAGATGGCGGCGGGCGCGCCGGCGCGGGCGGCGAAGGAATCCTCGGCTCCGTTTTCGCTCGACGAGTTGAAGGCGTTTCTCGAGAAGATCGCAGCGCAGGTGCGGCGGCATGAAGCGCTGGCGGGGATCGCGGATTCACTGGAACGTCTGGCAGCGGAGGCGGAGCAGCATTACAAGGCGCTCGAGGACCTCGACCAGCGGCTGACCGCGCTCGAAGAGAAGATGACCGCAGTGGCGCGGGCGGCGTGTTCGGAGGAGGACATCCTCGCGGATCGAAAAGAATTCGACCTTTCGATCCGGCCGTACCGCTCAAAACTCAGCGCCGAGCAGCTTGCGATGACGCAGCGGCAGTTCCTGGACCGCCGGCTGTTGGAGCGGCTCGAACTTCCGCGCCTCAGCCTGTTCCATATGCGCTAGGATGCTGCGAACATGAAGTACATGAATGCATTGAGAGTACCGAAGGGGGAGAAGTGAACCAGCCGCAGCAGCCGCCTGAGATCCGGATCACCAAGACCGGCGAGTACCGCGAGACGTATGCGAACAGCGTGCAGGTCCGCGTCAGCCTGTGGGACTTCTTCCTGGCGTTCGGCAGGATCGACCAGGCCGTTCCCGATCAGGTGGCGATCGAGATGTTCCAGGGCATCTTCCTGAGCCCGCAGCAAGCCAAAGCGCTGCTGAACGTCCTACAGCAGAACGTGTCGCAGTATGAGGCGGCGTTCGGCGAGATCCGGTTGGATGCGCGTGCGCAGGGCGGCGTGCTCCAGTAGCGTGGCTGCCGGGACGCGTTTCCTGGAGGAGCGGCGGGTCCGTTCCAGCACGTACCTCTACTTCTTTGCGGCATTCATGGCCGTGGTGTGCCTGACGCACGCGCGTTTCGTGGACCTGCCGTATTACTGGGACGAGATGGGGCAGTTCGTTCCTGCGGCGCTCGATATTCTGGAGCGCGGCGCCTGGGTGCCGGAGCGCACGGTTCCCAATGTGCATCCGCCCGGGTTGATGGCCTATCTGGCGGCGGTATGGTCGGTATTCGGCCACTCGATTCCGGTGACCCGCCTGGCGATGCTGCTGCTCGCGTCGGCTGCGGTGCTGGTCATTTTTCTGCTCGCGATCGAGTTGACCAAGGGCGTGCGGGGCGCGCCGGCGTTTGCGGCCGTGGTGCTGATCCTGGCGTCGCCGCTCTTTTACACGCAGGCGATGCTGGCGCAACTGGATATGCCGGCGATGCTGCTGGCATGTTGGGCGCTGCTCCTGTTCCTGCAATCGAAGTGGCGCGCCGCGGCGGTTGTATCGGTAGCATTGACGCTGGTGAAGGAAACGGGAGTTGTCGTGCCGGCGGTGCTCGGCTTGTGGCTGTGGTTCGAGGGCAGGAAGAAGGAAGCGCTCTGGTTTGCGCTGCCCCTTGCCGCGCTCGGCGGCTGGCTGGTGTTCCTCTGGGCGGCGACCGGAAACCTGTTCGGGAACCGCGAGTTCACGGATTACAACCTGTTCTTCCCGCTGCACCCGGTGCGGTTGGGCGCGGCGGTCGCGCGGCGGGTCTTTTACCTGGGCTTCGAGCACCTGCACTGGCTGGGCTGGCTATTCGTATTCATCGCGTGGCGCAAGGGCACGTTCCGCACGCGCGCGTGGAGAATTGCAGCTGTTCTGGGGGTGGCGCAGGTGGCGGTCGTGACGCTGTTCGGGGGAGCGGTACTGGAACGATACCTACTACCGGTGCTGCCTTTGATGTACATCGCGTTCGCGGTCGCAATGCCGAGGGTTCCGCAAGTCCTGCTCGCTGCGGCGCTGGCGGTATCGCTGTTTTGGAGCCCGCCGTATCCAACCCCGCTCGAGAACAACCTGGCCATGGTGGACTTCATCCGGCTTCAGCAGACGGCAACGAAGTACGTCGAGAAGCAATACCCGAACGAAGCGATCACGACGGCGTGGCCGATGACCGCGGAACTGTGGCTGCCTGAACTGGGATACGTGAAGCGCAGGATGACGATTCAGCGCCTGCCCGAGTTCAAGCCAGCCGACATCGCGAGGCTGAAACCGGATTCTGTGAGCGTGTTCGTGCTGTACTCCCGCGATTGGGACCGGCCTTTGGATTTCCGAAAGATGCGGCTGATGCGGGGGATCATGCGCCGTATGTACCGGTGGGAACCGCAGGTAACCGGCGAGGATGTGGAGCGTCGGTTCGGTGTCTCACGCGTTGCGTTTTGGGAACGCGGGGGGCAATGGGCGGCGGTGTACGCGAAGCCGTAGGCGTTTAGCGCCTTGCAGCCGTTGCGAGGGCGGCATCCGGGATACATGGCAGGGCAATCCCTTCGGCGCGAAACCGGCGGAGCAGGCGCATTCTGATGGCCGACTGCACGCTCCACTGGTCCTGCTTTTTCGCGACGTTCACGAAAAGCTTGTACTCGATGTGGGTCGGGAGGACGCCGGGGTTGCACTGACAGGCCGGTGCGGGATCCGCGAGCACGCCTGCCACTTGCAGTGCTTCTTCGACGGCGATACGGCAGACCTCGTCTGGATCGGCCTCGTGGGCAGTCATGATGACAATCTCGGCTGAGCAGCGCGGCTCGGGCAGGTTGTAGTTCACCAGAATGCCGGACGTGATCTTCGTATTCGGAACCACGACGATGTCGTTGGAGCCGAGGCGAACGCGCGTAGTGCGCCAACCGATGTCGCTGACCACACCTTCCTGTCCGCTATCGAGCTTGATGAAATCGCCGACGAAGATGGGGCGTTCGAGCAGGATGTGTACGCCCGCGAAGAAGTTCGCGAGAGTGTCTTGCAAAGCCAGTGCGACAGCCAAACCGCCAACGCCCAACGCGGTAAGCAGTGGAGTGATCTGGGCAGGCGTGAGATCGAAGTGCACGGCCAGGGCTATCAGGCCCAGCGTGGCGACGACGATGCGGATGAGCGTGCGGGAAAGTCCCGCGACGGCAATGGGCACTGACTGGCGCGCGCCGTAGTTCGTAATGCTCCGCTCGACAATCGCCGATAGAACGAGTGTCATGCTGACAATCACGGACGCGCCGATCACCGCCGACGCCCACCAGATCTGGCGGACGGTGAGATCGGCGACCTGGAGCGACACGCGAAGCGCGAAGACGAGGCACCAGAACACGGAGGCCGTGCCGATCGTATCGGCCATGACGGCGGGGAACGAGTGAGCGCTGGATGCTTTGCGCCGGAGTGCCCGCAGCGCCAGGTGGCGCACGACGAATGCCCCTGCCAAGGCGGCGCCGAAGGTGACGGCCGGCCAGGCGTGATCGATCGTAGAGTTACGGAGACGGGCCCAGTCCTGCATAGGAACTCACAATTATAGCGGCGGAGGGCGATGAAATGCCCCTCATGTGTGGCAGCGCGCATCAGACGTAGGGGTAGCGGCGCGCACAGAAGCGGCTGGCGTGCTGGCATCATAGAACTTGCACCCATGATTCAGCTCACTCGTGTGTCGAAGGTGTTTGCCGGCAAGCGAAAGGTGATTGCTCTGGACGGGGTGGACTTGGACGTAGCGCGTGGGGAGATGGTGTCGATCGTGGGGCCTTCGGGGTCGGGCAAATCGACGCTGTTGAATCTTGTCGGCGGGTTGGACAGCGCGAGTTCGGGCGAGATCCGGATCGATGGCGAGGTCCTCGCCGGGCTTTCAGACGATGCCCTCACGCGCGTGCGCCGGGACAAGATCGGGTTCATCTTTCAATTCTTCAACCTGCTGCCCACACTGACGTGCCTGGAGAACGTGGCGCTGCCGCTCCATTTACGGGGATGGGCGCGGGGGAAGGCGCACGAGCGCGCGCGGGAGTTGCTCGACCTCGTGCAACTGGGAAAGCGGATTGAGCACACGCCGGACGAGCTCTCGGGCGGGGAACGCCAGCGAGTCGCGATCGCGCGGGCGCTCTCGATCTATCCGCCGATCCTGCTCGCCGATGAGCCGACCGGCAACCTCGATACGCACACCGGGGCGGACATTTTGCGCCTGGTGCACGACGTCCATGACCGGCTCGGAGCGACGGTGCTGATCGTGACGCACGATATGAGCGTCGCGCGGAGCTGCCCGCGCATGCTAACCCTGTGCGACGGCAAGATCGTGGGGGATGACCGCCGGTGATCCTGCTTCGCCTTTTGAGCTGGCCGTACCTGCGCAAGCACGCGCTGCGTTGGACGCTGACCGTCGCGGGTATCGTGCTCGGGGTGGCTGTGTTCGTGGCGATGCACTCTGCCAACCAGAGCGTATTCGCAGCCTTCGACCGCACGGTTGACCGGATCGCCGGCAAGACGCAGTTGCAGGTGTGGGCGGGCGATTTCGGGTTCCCGGAAGAAGTGCTCGAGAAGGTGCAGTCGGTCCGCGAAGTGGATGTCGCGGTGCCGGTGATTGAGGCATCGGGCGAGACGGGACTCAAGGGGCAGGGGAACCTGCTGATTCTCGGGACCGACATGACCGGCGACCAGAGCCTGCGCGACTACGACCTCGAGGACGGCGACGCGGCGGTAATCGACGATCCGCTCGTGTTCCTGGCGCAGCCGGATTCGATCATGCTCTCGCGGGAGTTCGCCGACCGGAACGGCATCAAGGCGGGCGACCGCCTGCCCATGAAGACGATGGCGGGTGACAAGCTGTTCACCGTGCGAGGCATCATGAAGGCCGGCGGCATGGCGAAGGCGTTCGGGGGCAACCTCGCCATCATGGATATTTACGCCGTCCAAAAGGTGTTCGGGCGCGGCCAGAGGTTTGACCGGATCGACGTCGGCGTGAAAGAGGGTGTGCCGATCGAGCAGGCTCAGCAGGCGATCCGGAAGGCGGTGGGGCCGGGCTTCGAGGTGGAGCCTCCGCAGGCGCGCTGCGAGCATTTCGAGTCGATGCTGCGGCAGTACCAGGTGATGGTGAACGTCACCAGCCTGTTCGCGCTGATCATCGGCATGTTCATTATTTACAATGCCTTTTCGATCGCAGTGACGCAGCGCAGGAGCGAGGTGGGCATCCTGCGGGCGCTCGGCGCAACGCGGCGGCAGATCCGCGCGCTTTTCCTGGGCGAGAGCGCAGTGGCCGGGCTTGCGGGATCCTTGCTGGGCGTGGCGGCGGGCGTCCTGATGGCCCGCGGGATCGCGAAATATATCGGCGCGCTAACGGCGAGTATATACGGCGTGGCGCAGCAAGTGGACGATGTGGACATCGAGCCGTGGGTGCTCGCCTCCGCGATCGTGCTGGGCGTCGCGACCAGCATGGTGGCGGCGTTCATTCCGGCCAGGAACGCGGCGAGGGTGGATCCCGTGCAGGCGCTTCAGAAGGGCAAGTACCAGGTGCTGTCCGAGGGCGAGAACCGGGTGCGCACCGGGGCTGCGATGGTTACGGCTGCAGGCGCCGCGGCCCTGCTGGCGTTCGGACACTCGCGCATCGGGTTCTATGCCGGTTACGCGCTGGCCCTGTTGACCGCGCTGCTGCTGGCGCCAACACTGGCGCTGTTGGTGGCTCGCGCGCTCCGGCAGCCGCTCAAGTGGCTGAGACCGGTGGAGGGGGCGCTCGCAGCGGACAGCTTGCTGCAGGCGCCGCGGAGGACGTCGGCCACAGTTTCCGCCCTGATGCTCTCGCTCGCAATGGTGATTGGTTTCGGCGGGATGTCGCGGTCATTCTTCGTTTCTGTGACGGACTGGATGGATTCGGTCCTCAACCCGGATTTCTTCCTGACCGGATCGGAAAGCATTGCACAACGCGCTTTCTCGTTTCCAGGCAGCATGGGAGCGGAGGTGGAGAGTGTCCCCGGGGTGGACCAAGCTCAGATGGTGCGCAGCGCACGCGTCCTGTACAAGGGCACGCCGGTGATGGTGGTGGCCGTTGAGGCGGACAAGCTGGGCCGGAAGGTGAAGCGAAAGCCGCTCGCGGGCGATCCGAATGAGATGTACCGATTGACGGCGGCGGGCGCGGGAGCGCTGGTGTCCGACAGTTTCGCCAATCTCCGCAGCGTAAGACTCGGCGACCCCGTGGAGCTGCCCACGCCCCGCGGGATCCTGCGGCTCCCGGTGGTCGGCATTACACGCGACTACTCGGACCAGCAGGGCACCGTGCTGTTGGATCGCGGTGTCTACAAGCGATGGTGGGATGACGACACGGCCAACATCATCCGTGTGTATGTGAAACCCGGCGCCAACAAAGCGGAAGTGCGCCAGGCGATCCTGGACCGGTTTTCCAAGGGCCGCCGCCTGTTCATCCTCTCGAACGCAGAGGTGAAAACCGAGATTCTGCGCCTCACCGACCAGTGGTTCGGCATGACCTACAACCAGGTCGCCGTGGCGGTGCTCGTCGCGGTGCTCGGCATCGTCAACACGCTGATGGTGTCCATCACCGACCGGCGGCGGGAATTGGGGGTGCTTCAGGCCGTTGGCGCGATGCGGAACCAGATTCGGCATACGGTGTGGTTGGAGGCTCTGGCGATTGGAGTTGTCGGGCTCGTGCTCGGTTTTGCGCTGGGCGCCGTCAACCTGCACTACACGTTGGGCATCGTGCAGGACGTGGGTGGAATGAGAACGGACTATATCTTCCCGATGAATGTGGCGTTGACGATGATCCCGGTGATCCTGGGCGCGGCATTCATTGCGGCGCTGTGGCCTGCGGAGACTACGGTACGGGGCTCTCTGATGGAAGCGCTGGAGTATGAATAGAGCACTGATATTACTAGGCGCATGCGCCTGGCTCTTGTGCGCGCAAGACGCCCGGCAGATCGTCGAGGAGACGCAGAAACGCGCACATGCCTCGTCGGAGCGGTATGAGGGCACCCTTAGGGTGATCGGGCGCGGCGGGAAGATCAGCGAGAAGCGCTGGCGATACGAGCGCATCGGGTCGCACGGGAACAGCAAAGCGACGATACGGTTCACTGCGCCGGCGGAAGTTAAGGGCGTGGCGCTGCTGATTGTGAACCACCCGGAGCGATCCTCGGATCAATGGATGTGGACGCCGGCGCTCGAGCGCGACCGGCGCATCGCCATGCAGGATCGCCGCCGCCGTTTCTTCGGAACTGATTTCAGCTTCGAGGATCTGGAAGAGCGCGACGTCAATCAGTACTCTTACAAAATGCTCGGGGAAGAAAGCGTCGCCGGGCAGCCGTGCTGGAAGATCGAAGCCGTCCCGAAGGAAACAAAAATCTCGCAGTACGACCGCTCGGTTTTGTGGATCCGCAAGGATCACTACGTCTGGTGGCAGATAGAAAACTTTACGGACGGCCAGTTGATCCGTCGCGCGAAGTACAGCGACTTGGAGAATGTCCAGGGTATCTGGAGCGCGCGTACGGTGGAGATGGCGGACCTGAAGGCGAACAGCCGGACCGTCATGCGTCTGGAGAAGCTGGAGTACAACGTCCCCGTAAAGGACGAGCAGTTCACGCTGCAGGCCCTGCGGCGGGAGAGTTGATGCGCGGTTGGGCGCTCTTCCTGGCGCTCGGGGCGCCCTTACTCGCGCAGGACTTTACGCAGCGCGGTTTTTTTGAGGCGCGATTCACGTCTTTTCCGCACAGCGCGCCGAACGACAGCGGCCATGCGGTGGGCGAAGGGCTGTTTCGGTATGAGGCCTCGTACCGGCTTTCCCCGGGCTGGAAGCTGAACGGTGGGATGGATGCCCGGAGCGATACGCACCGACAGGTGGACCGTACCGCGCACCTTTCCTGGTGGGATCGCGAGCGTGCGCGGCCTGCATTCGCGGTGCGCGGGGCGAGTGCCATGTGGCACCGCGGGACGGTGACCGTAGGACTGGGGAAGCAATTTATACGCTGGGGCAAGGCCGACATCCTGAACCCGACGGACCGCTTTGCGCCGCGCGATTTCCTCGCGGTGGTGGACAACGACTTTCTGGCGGTTCCCGCCGCCCGGTTAACGGTAGAGCGCGGCAGCGACACCGTAGACCTTGTGATGCAGGCGCGCTTCACGCCAAGCCGGACCCCGCTCCTCGATCAGCGCTGGGTGGTGCTGCCCGAAGGCCTGCCGCCCGGCATGCGCATCATTGACGGCGGAGCGCGGTATCCCGGCGGGCCGCAATCAGGCATGCGTTGGAATCACCTCGGTGCGGGCTACGAGTTCTCTGCGTCATTCTATGACGGGCACAATCACCTGCCGGTGCTCGATGCCGACACGGTGCTGACACCCGCCGGTCCGCAGGTAGTCGTCGCACGCAACTTCGCCCAGATGCGAATGTACGGCGGAGACGCTGCGATTCCTCTGCGGCCGTTCACGTTGAAGGGAGAAGCTGCGTACTTCACGTCGTCGAACCCGCTGGTGAACGACTACGGGTTGTACGTGGTGCAAGCGGAGCGTGACGTTGGGGAATGGACTCTGGTCGGCGGCTACGCGGGACAGTGGTCATCGAGAACGCCGCGCGGGCTGGACTTTGCACCGGACCGCGGCCTGACGAAAGCGTTTCTCGGCCGGGCCTCCTACACGATCGACACCAACCGAAGCCTGGCATTCGAGGCGGCGGTGCGGCAGAGCGGCGACGGCGTGTGGCTGAAGAGCGAGTACTCGCAGGCGTTCGGCCAACATTGGCGCGCTACGGCGGGCTTCACGCTGATCCGGGGCGATCGCGAGGACTTCCTGGGCCAGTACCGGCGGAACTCGCACGCCATCCTGGCCCTGCGCTATAGCTTCTAAGGCATCCGCCACACGACGCCCCTAGAGCGTCTTAAGGTAGGCGATGAGGTCGGTTTTCTCGCTCGATTTCAGCATGTCTTTATAAGGTGGCATGCCGTTGCCGCCCTGGTCGATGACGGACGATATTGCTTCCTCAGAGGGTTTCTTGCCATTCGCGAGCTTGGGTCTGGAAAACACGCCTTTGAGTCCCGGACCCATGATGCGGTCCGTGCCTGTAGAGTGGCACGTGTTGCAGTTCTGGGCCGCGAAGACCGCCTTGCCTTTGGCGGGATCGCCGGCTTTCGCGGAGGTCTTGGCGATGTTCTTCCCCTTCGATGCGGCCGGTTTCTGATCGGCGGCGCAGGCTAAGCCCGCGACTGTGGCGAGAACGGCAAAGAGTTTCAGCATATGTCCCTCGGATGTAGATTCATTCTATCAGCCGAGGACGCTTAGAAGAGCGCGGAGAATCGGTTCACAGGGTAATCCGGTATCATAAAGCACCGCGCGATGACGACACTCAGCCATTTGGAATGCAGCCAGTGCAAACGCCAGCACAGCCCCGCAGAACGCCATAACCTGTGCGAGTGCGGCGGCCCGCTGCTGGCCCGCTACGATCTCGAGATGGCACGCCGGAACTGGAACCGCGAGTGGATCCGCACCGGTCCGGACAGCATGTGGCGTTGGGCGCCGGTGCTGCCGGTCTCTACCCCCGCGTCGATCACCTCCCTCGGTGAGGGAATGACGCCGCTGCTCCGCGCACCGCGTATCGGAGCGGCAATGGGCGCATCGCAATTGTGGATCAAGGACGAGAGCCAGAATCCGACGGGCACGTTTAAAGCCAGGGGCCTCTCCTGCGCGGTGTCCATGGCCCGCGAACTTGGAATCGCGCGCCTCGCGATGCCGTCGGCGGGGAACGCGGGGAGTGCGCTGGCGGCGTATGCGGCGGCATCACGACTGGACGCGCGCATCTTCATGCCGGCGGACACGCCCCTCGCGAACTACATCGAGTGCAAGGCCGCCGGCGCGGATGTCACGCTGGTGGATGGCCTGATCCACGATTGCGGGCGGCGCGTGGCCGAACTCGCCGGCAATGACGAGGCGTGGTTCGATATGAGCACGCTGAACGAACCCTACCGCATCGAAGGCACAAAGACGATGGCGTACGAGGTGGCGGAGCAGATGAACTGGCGCGCGCCTGACGCGATCATCTACCCGTGCGGCGGCGGCGCAGGGCTCATCGGCATGTGGAAGGCGTTCGAGGAGTTGGAACAGCTCGAATGGATTCCCGGGGGCCGGCCGAAGATGATCGCGGTGCAGGCTGAGGGTTGCGCGCCCATCGTGCGTGCATTTGAGCGTGGAGTAGCGCAGGCGGACCCCTGGGAGGACGCCTCCACACTGGCTTCCGGGCTAAGGGTTCCCGAACCGCTCGGCGATATTCTGGTGTTGCGCGCGCTGCGGGAAAGCGGCGGAACGGCGATTGCAGTGTCGGACCAGGACATGCTGGACGCCGGATTGGAGCTCGCGAGGCACGAAGGCATCCTGCCGTCGCCGGAGGGCGCGGCCTGCATTGCGGCGCTCCGGCGGCTCTTGGCCGCAGGCGTGCTCGCGGCCGACGAGCGGATTGTCGTCTTCAACACGGGCACGGGCCTGAAGTACCTCGAAGCCTATTCCACCCGTCTGCCACGCCAGCATTCAGGGGAGCAAGACAAGCTGGGCGGCCTTATCACGCCGCGTTAGCCGCAGCTGACAGGTACCATAAGAGGGTGCTTCACGATCCCATTAACGATGGCAACCCGGATTCAGGCGGGTTCTCCGATGGACGGTACGATGCTGTTCTCTTCGATTTCGATGGCGTCCTGGCGGACACCGAACCGGTCCACTTCGCCTGCTGGCGAGAGATCCTGAAGCCCCTCGGGATTACGATCACGTGGGAAAACTACCAGCCGTGCATCGGGATGAGCGAGCGTGAGACGTTAGCGTACTTCGGCCGCCTCGCTGACCCGCCGCTCGCCCATGAGGACCTGTGGCCGCTCTATCCGGCGAAGAAAGCGATGTTTCTGGAGAGTGTAATGTCGAACCTTCCCATCGCCCCCGCCACCCGGGAGTTTGTTAAATCTTTAAACGGCATTGGGCTGGCTGTTGTAAGTTCGAGTGCTACTCCAGAAATCCGTCCCATTCTAGAGAAAACAGGCCTGATTGGCTCATTCGGCGCATTGGTGTTCGCCGAAGACGTCGGCCGCCACAAGCCGGCGCCGGATCCTTACCTCCTTGCCGCGGAAAAGCTTGGAGCAGGCAAGCCTCTTGTGGTGGAGGATTCGGAAGCCGGCCTGGCGAGCGGGCGCGCGGCCGGATTCGACGTTCTGCGCGTCACGGATCCAGCCCTGATGCCCGAGCTTGTCCGCGCAAGGCTGCGCTTCAACCTGTAAACTGTCGTTTCCCCTAATACAAACTCATTATTCCAGATTGATCCTTTCTCCTGTATCCTGAGCCACATACGGGGTCCACGGGAGGGGCGCTTGCCGCAAACGAAACTGACGCGCTGGGTTCGTCTCGGCTGCATTGCACTGTTGCTCAACAGCGCCTATATCTGGGCGTTTGCCTCGCCGACCGTGTTCTACATGGGCAACGTTCTGCTGCACCTCGGGCTGGGACTCGCGGTGGCGGCGGGCGCGTTCTGGTTGCTTCGAAAGCAGCTTGCGGGCTTTCCCGCACTCGCATCCGGCGCTTTCGCTATCTCGTTGGCTTTGGGCATCTATCTGGCAGTTGCGGGTGCGACGCGCCCCAATCGGTGGGCGTTGTGGCTGCACATCGCGTCGGCACTTGCCGGTGTGCTCGTCGTAGCGGTGCGGCACCGGCGCAACCGGGCCTTCGTAGCGGTCGCGGCGCTCCTGGTTCTGGCGCCTGCGGCCACTCGCATTTATGCGCGCCTGTTTCCGAACCCCGCGGACCGCATCGCTAATCCGTCTGTCGTCCCGGCGTCGATGCACGAAGAGGGCGGCGGCCCGAAGTCACCGTTCTTTCCCTCTTCCGCGAAAACGAACGTCGGGGGCATCATCCCGGCGAATTTCTTCATGGATTCCGCGCGGTGCGGCGAGTGCCACAAAGACATTTTCGACCAGTGGAAAAGCTCGATGCACCACTTCGCGAGTTTGAATAACCAGTTCTACCGGAAATCCATCGAGTACATGCAGGATGTTGTCGGGACTCAGCCCTCCAAGTGGTGCGCCGGGTGTCACGATCACGCCGTGTTCTTCAACGGCCGTTTCGAAAAGCCCATCTCGGAGCAGATCGATACCCCAGAGGCGCACGCAGGGCTTGGCTGCGTCTCCTGCCACTCAATCACACACGTGGATTCCACGATGGGGAACGGCGGATTCACCGTGATGTACCCGCCGCTGCACGAGCTCGCGAACAGCAGCAACAAGTACATCCGCACGATGGACAACTTCCTTACGTACCTCGATCCGGAGCCTCATCGCAGAATCTTCATGAAGCCGTTCATGCGCGAGCAGGCCAGCGAGTTCTGCTCGACCTGCCACAAGGTGCACCTGGACGTGCCCGTGAATAACTATCGCTGGGCGCGCGGATTCAACGATTACGACAACTGGCAGGCCTCCGGCGTATCGGGGCAGGGAGCGCGGTCATTCTACTATCCCAAGCAATCGGCAGTGTGCAGCACGTGCCACATGCCGCTGGTCGAGTCGAAGGATCCGGGGAATCGCGACGGCAAAGTTCATTCCCACCGTTTTGCGGCGGCGAACACCGCGGTGCCGTTCGTGAACCAGGACCACGAGCAGTTGAAGGCGGTCGAGGCGTTTTTGAAGTCGGGCTTCATCACCGTGGACATCTTCGCAGCGTCTCCCATTGACGAGAACAACCCTTCGCCGATGATGCGGCGCACCGGCGAGGGGCCCGCGCTGAGTTCCCAGTTCGCCGTGGGAGAGGAAGCGGAGCAGCCCGCGAACGTGTTCCTGCGCGACGTCGGGCAGGTTGCAGCGCCAATCGACAAAGCGGGCACGGTCTTTAAGCCGGGCTCGACGGCCAGGGTGGATGTGGTGGTGCGCACCCGGACCATCGGCCACTTCTTCCCGGGCGGGACGGTGGACGGCTTCGACGTCTGGCTCGAGATGCAGGGCCGGGACTCGAACGGGAAAGTGATCTTCTGGAGTGGAGCGGTGGAAGACGGAGGGCGCGGCCCGGTTGAGAAGGGGGCGCACTTCTATCGGTCCTACCTGCTGGATGCCGAAGGAAACCACATCAACAAGCGGAACGCGTGGTCAGCGCGGAGCGTGCTGTATGTGCGGCTGATCCCGCCGGGCGCGGCTGACGTGGCCCACTTCCGGGTCAAGATCCCGAAGGATGCCGCCGGCCCGATCACGCTGACCGCGAAGTTGAATTACCGCAAGTTCTCGCACTACTACACGCAGTTTTCGTTTGCGGGCGTTCCGGAGGGCAAAGACTTCGGTCCAAACCACGACAGCCGGAAGTTCGACTTTTCCCCCGTGAACATCCCGAAGAACGTATCGAGTCCGATCAAGGGCGAGATACCGAACCTCGCGATCATCACGCTTGCGACCGCTGAGGCGAAACTCGCGACGGGCGGCGGCCAGACAATATGGAAGCAGGTCGCGACGAAGGCCGAGCGCGAGCGCTGGAACGACTGGGGCATCGGCCTGCTCCTTCAGGGCGATCTGAAAGGGGCGGAGTATGCCTTCAAGCGCGTAACCGAAGCCGAGCCCGAATACCCCGACGGATGGCTGAACGTCGCGCGCGCGCTGATTCAGGAGGGCGAAACCGAGGCCGCGAAGCCGTATATCGAGAAGGCGCTGAAGTTGAATCCGAAGCTCGGCCGCATTCACTTCTTCAAGGCAATGATCGAGAAGGCGGACGGCGATTACGACGCGGCGCTCAGTTCGCTCGAGACGGTTTCGGCAATGTACCCGCGCGACCGCGTGGTGCTGAACCAGATGGGGCGCATCCTGTTCCTGAAACGAGAGCACGGTCGCGCGGTGCCGGTGCTGCGGCGCGTCCTGGCCGTGGATCCCGAGGACGTCCAGGCCCACTACAACCTGATGCTCGCGTACCGCGGAGCGGGCGATCTGGACAAGGCTGCACGCGCGGAGAAGCTGTTCCGGCGTTTCAAGGCAGACGAGGCGTCGCAGGCGATTACGGGCAAGGCGCGGTTGCTGAGCCCGGAGGACAACAACGAACGCCAGGCCATTCACGACCACGATTCGATTCCTTTGGCGCCGGGCCGCCTCCCGCTCGCCAAGGAGGTGAAGCGGTGAGAAGCCTGCTCGCGGCGGCGGCACTGGCGGCGGTAGCCGTGTTTGTCCCGGGTACAGGAACCGAGCCGGCGCCGGCCATTCGTTTTACGAACGTTACGGCCCAGGCTGGGATCCGGTTCACACATAACAGCGGCAGGGCGGGTAAGAAATACCTTCCCGAGACGATGGGCGCCGGGTGCATCTTTTTCGACGCGGACGGAGACGGCTGGCCGGATATCTTCCTGGTGAACAGCCGCGACTGGACACCGCGAGGGCGGCGGTCCCTGCCGGCGCTCTACCGCAATAACCGAAACGGGACGTTCACGAATGTGACGGCCGCAAGCGGACTCGCCGTCGAATTATACGGGCTCGGCGCGACCGCTGCGGATTATGACAACGACGGCCGGCAGGATCTGTATTTGACCGCGCTCGAAGGCGACCGGCTGTTTCACAACGAAGGCAATGGACGCTTTCGCGACGTAACAGCCGTTTCAGGGATCCGCAATGCCGCGTTCGGGTCGAGCGCCGCATGGGTGGATTACGATCGCGACGGGCGGTTGGATCTCTTCGTCGCGAATTATGTGCAGTGGAACTTGAAGCAGGACCTCTGGTGCTCGCTCGACGGCGCCACCAAATCGTACTGCACGCCCGAGTCGTACAAGGGAACGTCGTCGAAGCTATACAGGAACATCGGCGAAGGCCGGTTCGCTGACGTGACGGAGAAGGCCGGGCTGGCGGACCCGACAAGTAAGGCACTCGGGATCGCGGTGCTCGATTATAACGGCGACGGTTGGCCGGACTTGTTTGTCGCGAACGACACGCAGCCGAACAAACTCTATCGCAACAACCGGAACGGCACGTTCACGGATGAGGCACTCACGGCTGGAGTGGCCTACGGGGAAGATGGCGCCGCGAGGGGGGCAATGGGCGCGGATGCCGCGGATTATGACCGTTCAGGCAGGCCGCACCTGCTGGTAGGCAATTTCTCGAACCAGATGCTCGGGCTGTATCACAACGAAGGGCGCGGGCTGTTCGTGGACGAAGCTCCACGTTCCACGGTAGGCCGCGCAAGCCTGCTGACGCTGACGTTCGGCGCTTTCTTCTTCGATTACGACCTGGACGGATGGCAGGACATCTTCGCTGCCAACGGCCACATCGAGGAAGAGATCAACCGCGTGCAGCCGAAGGTCCAGTTCCGGCAGCCGCCGCTGATTTTCCGCAACTTGGGGAAGGGCCGGTTCGCGGACGTGTCGCGCGCGCTCGGCCCGGACCTGACGCGGCCCGTGGTAGCGCGCGGGGCGGCCTATGCCGATTTCGATCGCGACGGGGATCTGGATGTGCTGATCTCGACGAATCACGGTCCGGCGTACCTTTATCGAAACGACGGCGGCAACCGGAACAAGTGGCTCTCCGTGCGAGTTGTGGGGACAAAATCGAACCGGGACGGCATCGGTTCGGTAGTGCGCATCGAGAGCGCATCCGGGAAGCAGTGGCAGATGGTGAAAACGGGTTCGAGTTACTGCTCCCAAAGCGACCTGGCGTTAACGTTCGGCCTGGGGCAGGATCCGGTCGTGACAGCAGTAGAAGTAGAGTTTCCGAGCGGAGTGAGGAAGCGGCTTACGGATGTGCGCCCGAATCAGCAACTGCTGGTGACGGAATAGCAGGGGCCTCGTTTCAGGGCGTGAGTCTTCTCGTGGCCCTCCACGCACAGGCCATTCTCAGGGGCTGAAGCCCGAGTTCTTTGATTGAATCGACCGGCACGAATGAAAGTCTTGCCCTGATACAAACCGGCGCGGGCGCACGGCTGCGGCTGGCACGACTGAAATTGTGCCCTGATACGAACCGGCGCGAGCGCACGGCTGCGACCGGCACGACTGAAATTGTGCCCTGATACGAACCGGCGCGGGCGCACGGCTGCGGCTGGCGTAACAATTTGACCGAGTAGATGGCCGGGTGGTGTGTGCGGGTGCGGCACGAATGAACTCGTGCCGCGCTCGCTTTTCCTCTGCGTCTCCGCGCCTCCGCGGTGATCAGGTTTTCGCCTTACGCCGAGACAAGGTGTTGCAGGTTCCAGCCGCAGATCACGCTGGCTTGGAATTTATCATTCTGTGGACCCGGCCAGTGGGTCTCCAAGCTGGCGTATCCGTTATAGCCGTCGGCAAGCAACGCCGCGATCTGCCCTTTCCAATCCACGCCGCAGCAGCCGACCGGACCCCACTCCGGTTTATGGCCATTCATATAGCAATCTTTGACGTGAATGTGCGCGATCCGGTCCGCCTGCAGCTTACCGTATCCCTCAGGGAACGGATTCTCGCCCGCGACAAACGCGTTCGCCGCGTCCCAGACCACCTTCAGGTTCGGATGCATTACGGCCTTGAGAACGAGTGCCGTTTCCGCCGCGGTCCCAATGTTGCACGCGTGTTCATTCTCCAGGCCAATGATCAGGTCCTCTTTGGCGGCCAGCGTCGCCAGATCTCCTAGGGTGTTCACAATCCGCTCATGACACTTTTCGGGCTCGACCGTGCGCCAGTATGTGAACACGCGAATGATGCGGGCTCCGGTCTTGTGCGCGATGTCGAAGGCGCGGCGCGTCAACCGCGGCTGGTCCTCAAACGTGTGCTTCGAGCCGAAGATGTCCTTCTGGAACCGCTCGTCCACGTCCGGGGCGTCCGGCAGCACGCACTTGAGAAGCGGCGACGAGAGCGAGATCACATCAAGGCCCTGCGCGTTTACGATCCGGCGGGCGCAGGCGACCTCGTCGTCCGTCAGGTCCATGATGTTCTTGCCGAACACCACGCGCAGTTCGGCGCCGCTCATGCCGATGGCGGCCATCGCTTTCGAGGCGGCTTCAAGATCGACGGGAGAGAACTCGTCGGTAATGGCGGCAGTACGAAGTTTCGGGTTCATTCGGTGCTATTGTATCGAGCGCACCGCACACCGCGCCCGTTCTGCTCGACGCGGCCGCCATCACTCCTGTGCCGGCGCGCCGGCTACGGTGATCTGAACCGGTCGCGATTTGCGACCGTCGAGGGAGACAGTAACCGGCACCGTCCCCGGCTGCACTGCGTCGGACAGCACGACTGAGATGACGTGCATGCCTTGGCGGCCGGCGCCTTCCGCGGCTGTGATCACGCCCACTACAGAGTGGATCACACCGCCGATCGACAGCGTTACGCGGCTAGTGTCTATCGGCACGGCCGGATCGCCCAGGCCCGAAACCAGCAGCGTCAGAGCGGTTCCCGCCTGAAGCGCCGGAGCGGCCGAGGCGAGTTGGGCTTCGCCGGCATTCAACGCCTGAATGACGGGCGGCTGCTCGTCAATGAAGATGATGACCGGCTTGGCGATCTCCGCCTCGGCCCGATACAGGCGGGCGATGGCCGGCCCAGCAGGTATCCGGGGGACCTCAAATCGGATGCGGCCGTTTTCAATCGACTGGATGTGGACGGGGACTCGATCAATCGTTAGCACGAGGCCCGATGCAGGTTCGACGTTCAATGCCGGAAGGTCCGTGATAGCGCCGGGATAGATGTAGGAATCGCCCGTCTCGGCGTTCACGAGATCGGATCCGAGCGAGACCGGGCGTTCAACTGCTGCCTTCACTTCCAGCGCTGCAGGAACGGTCAGGAACTGCAGACCTGACGTGACCGTAAGGTTGTGGAAGCCGGCTGGAGCCATCGGACCGACAACAACGTTAGCCCGGACCTGGGTGGGGCTAACCGTCCACACCCGCCTGACGCGGAAATCGCCTGACCCGAACCCGGCGGTGACGAGGCCCTCGGTGAACGCGGTGTTCACGCCAGTAATTTCGACCATCGCTTCAGTACCGGGTAGCAGGGCGCCAGGGGAGATCGAAACCGCCTGCTGGCCGTTGTCGCCGTACGTGTATGCGGGCAGCGTCTGTATGAAGCTGGCAAGCTGGCCGTCGCCGTTCAAGACCTCTATGCGCGCCTGGTGCGCCGCAGGCGCGGACGGAGGAACAACGGTGAGGCGGTCGCCACTCTCGCTGAGTTCGAGTACGCGTGCGGGCGCGCCGTCAAACAGGACGCGCGAGTGTTGGGTGAGGCCGGTACCCGTGAGATAGACGACGGGGAGGCCGTTGGCATTCAACCCGTTCTCTACGGCAGTAATAGACGGGGGCACAGTCTGGACCACGTTCAGGCCTGAAGGCAGCACGTATAGGTCGTCGTTCAGCGAGAACACCAGGTGCCGTGGGCCCGGAGTGACGAACATGTTGAAGGTAAAGTCGATTTGGACCCAAATCGGATCCAATGCGTAAGGCCGAATACCCCCTTCTGGAACCGACACCGAGCCACCCAAAACATCCACTTTCAGACCAGGCGCAGGCGCGCTGGCCACCACCATTCCGTAGCCCCACGCCATCAGGAAGGAGCGGAGAGGGTAGCCAACGTTCACATGCCCGGAAGGAACGGCGATCGACCCCGGATAGCTATACCGGCGCACGCCGTGCAGCGCAAGGCTCTCCTTGGGCGTGACCGCGAAGTTGATCTCCTGCGTAGTTGCGCCAGCAGCCACCCTTACAGTCGAGGCCTGCTGGACATCGCGCGTGCCGGGATAGAAGACTGTTCCGAAGAAGCCGCCCGCCGGAATGGGGTTGCCGTCCGGGCCGATCGGCAGGACGATATCGCCAGGACCGAGCTTCTGGTCAAGTGCAGGCGGCAGCGGGTGTACGTAGATGTAGTAATCGGAGGGCAAGAGCCCGTCAATCTTGAACGTTCCATCAGGCAGCGTCAGGGCGCTTACAGCCTCCCCGGCCGCCGTCAGAGCGACTACGGATGCCATGTGAACGCCGGCATCGCTCATGGTCACACGGCCGGAGATTGACCCGAAGCGGCTGTGGAATTCCGGTGATGGATAGAGTGATGAGAGGGCTGCGACGTCATCCGCCGCGATGGGGCGGGCCACCGTCGTCGCACGTGTCACCGCTACCGACATCAGGCTGGAAGTGAACGTGTGCTGGAGCCCGAGCGCATGGCCGATTTCGTGCGCAATCGTCATGAAGACCGCGGGATCCCAACTCGGGCGTGTGGAGAAATCGTTGTTCAGGTACACCACCGAGCGGACGATCGGGAGGAATGATCCATCAACCGGGCCATCCGTCACTTCAGGACCGCCGATCGCGACTACGCCCGGGGGCACCTCCATCTCCTCGAGGCTCGGGAAGCTGACCTCGATGCGGGGCGTGCCACCCTGCCGCCCCGGTGTGAAAACACCGCCGAACGAGAGGCGGAGGTCGGACGTGGACACCCCGTTCCAGACCTCACCCGCCCTGCGGACCTGTGACAGGAGCGCCGCGAGGCTATCGCCTTGGGCCAGCAGGTCCGGGCCCTTCTCGGAGACGTAGAAGTTGACCGTCTTGCCCGGGAGAGCCCTCAGGTCGAACTTTTGGGGCATCGGCTGGTAAGGGGCAGTCGAAGAACCGTAACGGAGGAAATGATAGTAGGCGCCCGAAGTTGCCGGAAGCGCGGCCAGCACCGCGGCGATCAGGAGTGCTCGCCTCATCGGGCGGCTCCTGGTCTGCCCATGATCCTCGTGACCCGCTGGCGGAAATCGCCGAGCCGCAGCGTCATCGCAACATCCCGAACCGGCCGGCCCGCCCGATCCAGCATCAG
>DATMXS010000472.1:0-7435 GCA_035561355.1 Bryobacteraceae bacterium
CGCGACAGTCCGTATCCCCGGAACGGCGGCAAGTACCTGGTGCAATACGTCCGGTACAACGATCGCGGCCTACGGTTGCACGATTTTGGCAGGCTGGAAGTGGATCTTCAGCAGTATGTGGGCTTCTTCAACCGCCGAAGAGTGCTCGCGTTCCGCGGGCGGACGATCCTTACCGATCGCTCGAGCGGCAACACGGTTCCGTTCTACCTGCAGCCCGTACTGGGCGGGTCGGACGAACTGCGTGGGTTCCGTCCGTTCCGGTTCACGGATAACAATATGCTGGTGCTGAACGCCGAGTACCGGTGGGAGGCGTTCAGCGCCCTCGATATGGCCCTGTTTGCCGACGCCGGCAAGGTGTTCGCGCGGCGCGGCGAGCTGAATTTCAGAGGATTGAAGGAATCGGCCGGCTTCGGCTTCCGGTTCAACGCCAGGGAGCGCGTGTTCATGCGGCTTGACGTAGGGTTCAGCCGCGAGGGCTACCAGGTGTGGTTCAAGTTCAACGACGTGTTCGGCCCGCGGCTGCTGGGGACGGCGGGGGCGCAACCGGTGCTGTGATGCGGATCCCGCTTCTGCTCATTCTGGTTACGACATCGATCAGTGCGCAGAAGTTCTACCGCGACGACCCGCTCCACCGTGAGCCGCCGCCAAAGAGCGTGAAAGAGGTGCTCGCGCGTGACGTGGAGGACTGGTTCGACTTTCTCCACAACACGCTCGTTCGGCCGGGCGACCGCAGCGAAACGCCGGCGCAGGCGGTAAACACGCTCGGCGAGCCGATGGACGGCGCCTGGTACACGCAGCGCCATTACTTCAAGCGAATGACGCACGAACAGCTTGCGCTGGGTCCGGGCGGCAGGACGCCTCCAGCGGACGGCCCCTGGACGGTCGTGAAAGCGAAGAGTCAGGGCATTACGCCGGGCTTCACGATTGTGGATCGGAACGGCCGGATGTTCTTCCTCAAGTTCGATCCGCCGACGAACATGGAGATGGCGACCGCGGCGGACATGATCTCCGGCCGTTTTTTTCACGCGCTCGGGTATCATGTGGCGGACCAGTACCTTGTGTCCTTCGACGAGAGCCGGCTGGTGCTGGGGAAGAACGTCAAGGTCAAGGACTACGTGGGTAAAACGCGCCCGATGACGCGGCGCGACCTGCTGGAGATCCTCCTCAAGACCCGCCCGCACCGCGACGGCAAGTTCCGGGCGCTGGCGAGTCACGCGATCGAAGGCAAAGGCGTGGGGCCGTTCCGGTATTTCGGCAGGCGCAAGGACGATCCGAACGACCTGGCGCCGCACGAGCACCGGCGGGACCTGCGCGGACTGAACGTGTTCGCCGCCTGGCTCGGTCACGACGATTCGCGCGCCGTGAACACGTATGACACGCTTGTGTCGGAAAATGGGCGGCAGTTCATCCGTCACTATCTGCTGGATTTCGGGTCCACGCTGGGGAGCGGCTCGACCCGCCCAAACAGCCCGCGCTCGGGTGGCGAGTATCTGTTCTCGTGGGGCCTGGCCGCGAAGAACATCTTTACGCTCGGGCTGATCGTGCCGGCATGGGCGAGGGCATACTACCCGATTTACCCATCCATAGGATTGTTCGAGGGGAAGATGTTCGACCCCGTACGCTGGGTGCCGGAGTATCCGAACGCGGCGTTCGAGAACCGCCTGCCTGATGATGAGTTCTGGGCGGCGAAGCAGGTGATGGCGTTCACCGACGAGGACATCCGTGCGATCGTGCGCACGGGCGAGTACAGCGATCCCGCGGCTGCCGACTACCTCGTGCGCACGCTCGCCTTGCGCCGCGACAAGATCGGGCGGGCTTTTCTGGAGCGCGTGCTGTCGCTTGACCGCTTCGAGGTTCGCGGCGAGGCTCCCGTTTTCAAACTCGCGTTCGAGGATCTGGGACTGAAACACGGGACGGCGAAGTCCCGCGAGTTCAAGGTGGCGTGGTTTGAGTTCGATAATGTCACAGGCGGGCGCACTCCTGTCACCAGCGCGTCCGGCTTCGAATTCCCGCGTGCGAAAGCACAGTACGTGGGCGCGGAAATCACCGAAGCGGGAGGGCCTCGGGCAGTGACTGTGTACTTCAGGAACGCAGGTCTACGTCCGGAAGTTGTTGGCGTCGAGAGGCGCTGGTAAAAACATGAGCGACGACTTCAAGACAACGCAATCCTTCCCCGTATTCCGGGCGCTGGGCGCTCCCCGCAGGACGATGCTCGACCGCCTGCTTTCCATCTTTGCCGACGTGCGCGCGGGGGAAGGGCTCGGCGCCGTACTGCTGGGGTTGAATGGCTTCCTGATCCTGACGGCGTACTACCTGCTGAAATCGGTAAGGGATGCGCTGATTCTGGCCGAGGCCGGCGCGGAGGTGCGCGCGTATGCGGCAGCGGGGCAAGCCGCGGTGTTGTTGCTGGTCATTCCGCTCTACAGCAGGTTCGCATCGCACGTGAATCGGCTGAAGCTGATCGAGTGGGTGACGCTTTTCTTCGTTTCGCATCTCGCGCTGTTCTATGTTTTCGGGAAGGCGGGAATGCGGGTCGGGGTCGTCTATTACATCTGGCTCGGCGTGTTCAACATGCTGATCGTGGCGCAATTCTGGGGATTTGCGAACGATCTTTACACAGAATCGCAAGGCAAGCGTTTGTTCCCCCTCGTGGGCATTGGAGTTTCGATCGGCGGAGTGGCGGGAGCGTTCATCGCACGCAGTCTGTTTAGGCCCATGGGGCCGTACGCGATCATGCTGGTCGCCGCTGCGTTGTTCATACTGACGCTGGTGTTCACGCGTATCGTACACAGGCGCGAATCGGCCACAGCGGCAGCGAAGAAGCGGGGCGACGCGGCCCAGCCGATTGGCGGAAAGAGCGGGTTTCAACTCGTGTTCAGCCAGCGCTATCTGCTGCTGATCGCGGCGCTTGTGGTGCTGCTTAATGTGGTGAACACGACGGGCGAATATCTGCTCGGACGGCTGGTGGAGCAGGAGTCGCTGCGGGCGTTTGGGGCCGCCGCCGCTGCGGCAGCCGAACGCAAGGTGTTCATCGGGCAATTCATGGCGTCGATCTTCGGCTGGGTGAACCTCTTCTCCATGCTGATGCAAATGTTCCTGGTGTCGCGGATCTTCCTGTACATCGGGGTACGAGGCGCTCTGTTCATCCCGCCGGTGATTGCGCTCGGGAGTTACGGACTGGTGGCGACTGCACCGGTGCTGTCGCTGGTGCGCGGCATCAAGATCCTGGAGAACAGCGTAGACTACTCGCTTTCGAACACCACGCGCCACGCGCTCTTCCTGCCCACGAGCCGGGAAGCCAAGTTCAAGGCGAAAGCCGCAATCGATAGCTTCTTCGTCCGCATCGGCGACATGCTGCAAGCCGGAATCGTGTTCGCAGGGAATGCGCTCGCGCTATCGGTGACCGGCTTCGCGGTCGTGAACCTGACCCTGACCCTGGCGTGGCTCGGCATAGTGTACATGATCTACCGCGAGCACAAGAGCCGGACGGCAGAGGTCGCTGTGGCGGCGTAAGGGTTCACTTCGATCGCGGACCGTGCACGTCTGAACAAATCGCCGGCGCTTCCGAGCAGCCTATGCTGTTCCGAGGGTAAGACCATGGGAACGGAGAGGGGAATATGAAAGAGCGCTTCCACCGTTTCGCGCACAGGACCGCAGATGCCGTCGGTTCGCCGGCGGCGTTCATGGTGGGACTCATCGTGATCGCGACGTGGGCGATTACGGGTCCCGCATTTCACTATTCCGATACTTGGCAACTGGTGATCAATACAGGCACCACGATCGTCACCTTCCTGATGGTCTTCGTGATTCAGAACACCCAGAACCGCGATTCACGTGCCGTACACCTGAAACTGGACGAACTGATCCGATCCGTCCAGACTGCCCGCAACGAGATGGTTGGGCTCGAAGATCTCTCCGACAATGATCTCGATGCGTTGCAGAGCGAGTTCACGCGGGTGAGGGAACATGCCGAACAGAAATTACACAAGATTCAGGAGCACAGGAGCCGCCGCCGCACTTCAGCAAAATCCCGCAAGGATAAAACCGCTGACGAAGGTACGTAGAGGATGAAGGTGACGGGCTCCAACCGGAACGTTTCGGCTGGCGCCCGCCGCAGTGTTGTGCGATGCCTTTTAGATCATCTCGCGGATCCTGCCCTGGGCGACCGTCAGCGCGATCTTGGTCCGGTTCGGCTGGCCCTTCAATAGCGATTCGGCGAACTTCGCTGCCTGCCGCGCCGTAATCTTGCCGGGCATCGGCGGCTCGAGTCCGTCCACGATCGCGTCCACGAGGACCGGGCCTTCCGTAGCTAGCGCGCGTTCGGCGATGCGGGGCATTTCCTCGGGGTCTTCCACGCGGAAGCCCGTTGCGCCGCACGCGCGGGCGAACATCGCGTAGTCCATGGTCTGGAGATCCACGCCGTACTCCGGGTTGCCGAGGAACACCATCTGCTCCCACTTGATTTGTCCGAGCACGTTGTTGTGTACAACGAAGACCTTGACGGGCAGTTTGTATTTTACGGCCGTCAGAAACTCGCCCATCAGCATGGAAAAGCCGCCGTCACCCACGAACGCCACGCAGGTGCGATTCGGGTACGCGAGCTGGGCGGCATTGGCGTAGGGTAACGCGCAACCCATGGTCGCGAGGTTGCCCGAGACCGAGTGCATCTGGCCTCGCTTGACCGGGATGTGGCGCGCCCACCACGTCGTGATCGTTCCTGAATCGCACGTCACGATCGCGTTCTCGGGAAGCCGTTTTCCGATCTCGTGAGCGACCACCTGCGGTTTCATCGGCTTGCCGGAGCGAGTGCCCCGATCATTCATCAGCTTCCGCCAGTCCTTCATCCCGGCTTGCGCCTGCTCGAGGAACCGGCGGTGCTTATTCCGTTTGAGAAGCGGCAGGAGTTCTTTCAGCGAGCGGTGCGCATCGCCGACCACGCCTACGTCCACGGGTTGACGCAGGCCTATCCGCACGGGATCGATATCGATCTGGACGACGCGGGCCTGGCCCGGCTTCGGCAGGAACTCGATGTACGGGAATGACGACCCGACCATCAAAAGGGTATCGCACTCTTCGAGCGCTTCCTGCGACGCTTTGGTGCCGAGCAGGCCGATGCACCCGGTTGTGTACGGGCTGTCGTCGGGGACTACGGCGCGGCCGAGCAGCGCTTTCACGATCGGGGCGCTCAGGCGGTCGGCGACGTCTTCGAGCAGCTCGCCGGAGCCGAGCGCGCCCTGGCCGGCAAGTATCGCGATCCGCTTGCCCTTATTGAGCACTTCCGCCGCGCGCTCCAGGTCGCCGTGATTCGGAAGCCGGGCGCCGAGCGCGAGCACGTCCGAGACGTGGTGCGATACATTGCGCGGTGATTTCTTGTCGAGCTCCTCCTCCTGGACATCAATCGGAATTGTCAGGTGGGCGACGCCACGGTAGGAGAGAGCCGTCCGGCAGGCGAGTTCTGTCACGTTCTCGACGTGCGCCCGTCCCATGATGCGCTCGTTGTAAACGCAAACGTCCTGGAAGAGGCGGTCGAGCGCGACGTCCTGTTGTGTATGCGTACCAATGAGGTCGTGATACGTGAGGCCGGTGAGAGCCAGCACGGGCTGGCCGTCGAGCTTCGCGTCGTAGAGGCCGTTGAGCAGGTGAATGCCGCCCGGTCCTGTGGTCGCGATGCAGCAGCCGAGCTTCCCGGTGAACTTGGCATGGGCGCAGGCCATCAGTGCAGCAGCCTCCTCGTGCCTGACTTGCACGAAGCGAACCGTGTCCTGATGTGTGCGAAGGGACTCCATCAGACCGTTGATGCCGTCTCCTGGTATGCCGAAGACGGTATCGACGCCCCAGTCGTGGATCGTCTCGATGAGAATGTCCGAAGCAGTACGTGGCATAGGCGCATCCCCCAGTGCTGCGCTGTTGCCCCCATGTTATCTCATCGCCGCCTGGAGACAGCACAGGCCACGGAGGCTGATGGAGCCGCCGTGGCCTGTAAGCAGAAGGAAGCTTGAGCTATGGGTCAGTCGCCGAAGGAACCGACAGTGTCACGCTGCTCCGCTTTGTCCGCGGCGCCCGCGATCTGAATGAGCGCGGGGCCGTCCGGCTCCTTGAGGACGTGCTTGCGGTAGAGCTTCGCCATGCGCTCGTTCTCGCGCGCCTTGAGCTTCTCTTCGCGAGAGTTCTTCGCGACGCCGAGCGCTTCAAGATCGTGTTGCTCCTCGAGGGTGACCAATTCTTCGCGGAGCGCGAGCGTATGCTCCACCGTCCCGAACGGAACCTTCTTGTTGCCCGCGAAAATCTCGTGCTTGCCGTGCTCCTCATACCACTTGGTGAGCGTGGCGGTCATGTGGATCTTTTCGATGATTTGCCTCCAGCCGATACCGGTGTTGTAAGCGCAGAAGGAGATCTCGCCTTCCTGCGTGGCATACGGGATGATGCACTGCTCAGTGCGGCGGAAGTCGTAGTTGTAGAGGTCCTGGAACCACATGCCGGCGATGAAGAGCACGTTCCATCGATCGCGGCGGCGGCGCTCGATGTCCTCAAGGGTGCGTTCGCCGCTGACCTTGCCGTAATCGCGCCCGCTTACACCGAAGCTCTTATCAAGTTTCTTGTACATCGCCCAGATCGAGAAGTGTTTCGGCGCGCGGAAAGGTTCGTAATTGCGCGCGAAAGCGAGCGCCATGCCAAGCACGGAGAGGAAGCGGCCGCGCGCGGCGTCATTAATCTTCTTGACGTCATCCGCGAGGCGCTCTGCATTGATGAACGCCGTCATCGGCACGGCTTCCTTAGTTTCCTTATCCACCATGATGGCGATGCCGAGGCCGCAGTTCGGGTGGCAGCCGCAGCTAAGCTGGCCCCACTCGACGTTGGGCCCGTGCACGAGGTCCGCCCAGTCGGAGAAGGTGCTCATGAAGGAGAGCGGCAGCCAGTCGCGGCGCGGCTCGCCGATGCCGGTCTGGCCCTTAACGTCGTAAGCGAGGTGCGAAAGCGTGTAGCGTTGCGCCTTCCGGCGCTCGTCGGTGATGGCCTCATCACGGCCGGTGAACGAGACGGGCTGGAAGGAGAGGAACGAGATGCGCTTCGGGTTATCGAGAGCAAACTGTACGATCCGGCCCACCTGCTCGTTGTTGATGCCGTTCACGATTGTGGTAACGGGCACGATCTCAACGCCGGCCTGATACAGGTTCTCGATGGCCTGGAGCTTCACGTCGAACAAATTGCCGACGCGGCGGTGCGAGTTCGCAGCGTTTCCTACGCCATCGAATTGGAGGTACGCATAACGCAGCCCAGCCTCGGCCGCCTGCTTGCAGAAGTCAAGGCTCTTGGCGAACTCGATTCCGTTGGTGGCTGCTTGCACACTGTTGTACCCGAGTTCGCGCGCATAGCGGATCGCATCGAGGAAGTACGGAGAGAGCGTCGGCTCGCCGCCCGAGAACTGCACGGACAT
>DATMXS010000473.1:0-6998 GCA_035561355.1 Bryobacteraceae bacterium
CGCCTTGATCGTGACGGTGTCCGGACCCTTTTCCGCCTTCTTCTGCGCGAACGAGGCGACACTCAAAAAGAGAACGAGTGCCGGGATTACAGCAGCCAGTTTTCGCATTACGGATATCCTCCTCCTAATGGGACTACCAGAATCAGGGTGCAAGTTGCAAGGAAATGGGCACTGCGAAGGAAAGTTGAGCCTGCCTCCCGGCAATCCGCCAGGCCCCGGCACTCCGAACGCCTGCCCGCGTGTAAAGTAGAGATTCATGTCCAAAATCAACCGGCGGGAGTTTCTGGCTGCAACCAGTGCTGTGGGATATCAGGACGCGCGGCCGAGCCGTCCGAACATCCTCCATATCCAAAGCGATCAGCAGCAGTGGGCCACGCTCGCGGGCCGGTCCGAGTGCCGGACGCCGAACCTCGACCGGCTCGGCCGGGAGGGCATGCAGTTCGAGCGGTCATACACGCCGTCGGCCGTGTGCTGCCCGTCGCGCGCGATGACGATGTCGGGCGCCTACCATTGGCACAACGGGGTCTACAATCAGGTTCACTCCGCCCCTTCGTTGAACCGTGACCTCAAGTCCGATGTGGTGCTCTACTCACAACGGCTGCGCGACGCCGGGTACCGGCTGGGATACACCGGGAAATGGCACTCTTCCTGGATGCGGACCCCCACGGATTTCGGCTATGAAATGGCGAATGTGGCCGGTTGCGACCCCGCAGCCCTGCGCAAGCACGACCAGAACCCGGATCGCGTTGAGCGCCCCAATGAACGTCTGAAAGTGACCGCCGTTCGGGAATTCCAGTGGCCCGGATCCAAACCTTTCACGATGTGGGGCTACCGCGAGGGACCGGAGGAGGCGACTCCCGAAGCCTATCTGACCGAGTGCGGTATACGGATGATGAAGCGGTATGCCAAGCAGGCGCAGCCCTGGCACCTCGAGGTGCAATATGTGCAGCCGCACGACCCTTACCTGCCGCTGAAGAAATATCTGGACCGTTACGATCCGCGGTCCATCGCCGTTTCCCCGAGCTTCAAGGACCGGTTCGAAGGCAAGCCGGGATTGCACCGCCGTGAATCCGGCATCTGGGGTGCGTTCAACGAGGACGACTACCGCGCGGGGCGCGCTCATTACTACGCCTACACGGAGCAGTTGGACGCGCAGATCGGCCGGCTGCTCGCGGCGCTCGACGAGACCGGTCAGGCCGGGAATACGCTGGTCGTGTTCACCTCGGACCACGGCGACACGGTTGGCGCCCACCGGATGTGGATTAAAGGCTGGATGCCCTACGAGGAGTGCTATCGGGTGCCAATGATCGCACGGTGGCCGGGCCGGATCGCGCCGGGATCGCGATGCGAGCACCTGGTCCAGTTGCAGGACCTGGCGCATACATACGCGGAGGTAGGCGGCGCCAAACCAATGCCGTTCGCAGACGGCCGCTCCCTCGTTCCGCTGTTCGAAGACGCTGCACGGTCCGACTGGGCTGACGACATCCTCTGCGCCTACTACGGCGGCGAGTTCCTCTACACCCAGAGAATCGCAATCAACCGCCGCTACAAGTACGTATTCAACGGCTTCGATTTCGACGAGCTGTACGATCTCGAAAAGGACCCCCACGAGCTGCGGAATGCCGTCGACGATCCGTCTTATCGGCCGGTGGCGGCGGACATGCAGGCGCGGCTGTATGACATGATGAACCGCTTCGACGACCCGTACGGCGATCGGGGCGTTCAGGGTAGTCCCGGTCAGCGGCCGGACCGTTACGGCGCAGCGCGATATCTGCCGCGCGGCGCCCGTTCGTAGCCGTTTCGAATACCCGGCATCCCGTGCAACAGGGGCTGCTATGCTGACTTCTCGTGCTCAATCATCTTTTGAAACGAAAAGTCCTCATAACGGCCGCGTGTGCAGTCGCGACGTTGGCCGTTGCGACTGAAACCGAGCTGTTCTCGATCATCAAGAGCAACGTTCCGCTCGGGAGGCAGGCCGAGGGATATTATGTCCTGCCGACGAACCAATTGGTCCGCCCGTGGGGCGAACAGACGCTGCTGCCGGGTCGGCCCGTGGACCTCGCCTTCGACGCCGAGCGACGGCTGCTTGCAATTCTGAACTCGAACGGCATCTCGGTCCGGCACGGCGCCACCGGCATCGAGATCGGTCATGTGCGCGCACGCGGCACGCCATACACGGGAATCGCCTTCCGCCCTGACGGGGGCGAGATCTGGGCCGGAGAAACCACGAGAACCGGTACGGACAATATCATCATCATTCCGGTCACGTCCGGGCGACCGGGTGCCGCGGAGCGGATCGCGCTAGAGGGTCACCCGGTTCCATCCGGCATCGCGTTCGCCAAGGACGGCAAAACCGCATATGTGGCGCTCAGCCGGAACAACACCGTGGCGCTCGTCGATGTGGAAGGGCGAAAGGTGCTTCGCGAAATCCCGGTCGGCATCGCTCCTTTCTCGGTCGCGATTTCGTTCAAACACAATCGTCTGTTTGTCACCAACCGCGGCGGTCACCGGCCGGATGCTTCCGACACTGTGGCGCCCTCGAGCGGTTCAAATGTAGTGGTGGCGCCGCTAACCGGCGCGACGACGTCGGGCACGCTGTCGGTAGTGGACCTCGAGAACTATTCCGTTCGAGAGGTGCCGGTGGGGCTCGCACCGGCAGCAGTCGCTTTGAACCCCGACGAGACGCTCCTCGGTGTCGCGAACGCCCACTCGGATTCGATCCACTTACTCGCCCCGGACACGTTGGCGGGTACCGAGGTCGCCATTCCCTCCTGGCCCGAAGGGACTTTCGGCAGCCAGCCTACAAGCCTGGCCTTTTCCGGCGACGGAAAGGCGCTGTACGTGGGATGCGGCGGAACGAACGCGATCGTCGTTCTGGGTCGGGCAGCCGATCGGTGGACGGTGAAAGGCGCAATTCCTACCGGGTGGTTCCCGTCGGCAATCGCGGTGGATGGTGACGGCGGGCTTCGCGTCGTGAACATCAAGGGTGTGGGGAACACCTCAAACGGCAAAGGGGCATTCAACTCACGCCAATTCGAAGGATCCTTGCTGAAGCTTGGACCCGCAGCGTTGTCGGGTCTGGCGGCAGGCATGCGCGAAGTGAAAGCCGCGAACGATCCGAAGTTCGAGCCCGTGGGCGGGGTCCCGAACCTTTCTTCGCTAGGCATACGCCACGTGTTTTTCATCATCAAGGAGAACCGGACGTATGACCACGTCTTCGGCGATATGCCGCAAGGCAATGGTGAGCCGAAGCTGGCCATCTACGGCAAGGAGTTCACCCCAAACCACCATGCGCTGGCAGAGAAATATGTCCTGCTGGATAACTTCTATGCGAGTGGCGCGATCAGCTTCGAGGGCCACCAATGGTTGATGCAGGCGTTCGTCAGCGATTACGTTGAGCGCGCGCTGCTATCGGCTCCTCGGGGCTATGCATGGAATATGAGTGATGCCCTGACGGTGTCGCCGGCTGGATTCTTCTGGCAGGGCGCAGCCCGGCCCATTGACGTGCGGCTCTACGGCGCGTTGTCACTGCCTTTGCGCTGGGACCCGGCGACGCAGAATGCGATCGACATCGACGAGGAAGAACTTCTGAGTTGGAGCGAGTACTGGAGGCTCTACAAGGAAAACAAGTGGCGGCCCGCCGTGGGCAGCCGCAGTGGAGTTCCCGCACTTGCGCATCTCGCGGCCCGGCACTACCCCGTCAGTAGCATGCACATCCCGGATCAGATCCGGGCAGAGGCGTTCCTGGAGGAACTGGCGGAACGCGAGAAGTCCGGCGAAATGCCGAACCTGCTCTTGATGACCATGACCAGCGATCACACGATGGGAACCAATCCCGCGTCCCCAACGCCGCGCGCCATGGTGGCCGACAACGACCTGGCGCTCGGCCGTATGGTGGAGGGCATCACGAGGAGCCGCTTCTGGCCGCACAGTTTGATTCTGGTGGTGGAAGATGACGCGCAGGACGGGCTCGACCACGTCGATGGTCACCGGACCGTCGCGCTGGCGATCGGGCCGCACATCCGCCGTGGCGTCGTGGACTCGAACAATTACAACCAGACAAGCATGGTTCGGACGATCCAGGAGGTTTTCCGGATCCCGCCGCGTACCCGGTTCCTTAGCACGGCGCGCAGCATGAACAGCATGTTCACGCCTGAGAAGGACCTGACGGCGTATAAGGCAATCGTCCCCGCGATCCCCCTGGATACGATGAACCCGCCGCTCAAAGCGCTGGGCGGCCGGAGACTGCAGGCGGCGCGGCAGTCGCAGGCAATGAACTGGCACGACGTTGATGACGTTCCGACTCATCTGCTGAACCAGATTCTCTGGTGGGATGCGAAAGGATACGACCAGGAGTACCCGAAGCTCGTGCAGGCCGGGGTTCACCCACGCCGCCGCACGATTCCAGAAAGAGATCGAAGATGAAACTGCTCAGAAACACATCGCTGGTGTGCGCAGTCGTCGCGCTGCTCTCGACGGCCGCGATCCGGCCGGCACACGCCCAGGCCGCCGGCGAGTCGCTTCCCGCGTGGTCGGCGGGCACCCTCGACATTCACCACATCAGCACGGGACGTGGGAATTCGACGCTGCTGGTGCTCCCGGACGGAACAACGCTGTTGCTCGACGCGGGTGCACTCGAAGGCAAGAGTCCCCGCTACACCGCTCAGCGGCCGGACGCATCTCGGACCGCAGGCGACTGGATTGCGCGCTACCTCCGCGGCGTGGGCGCAACCGGGTTGGATTACGCGATGCTCACGCATTTCCATTCCGACCACATGGGGCAAATCACCGACAAGTCACCAGTGGCAAAATCGGCTGCATACAAATTGAGCGGCATCACGGAAGTCGGCGAAACGATCCGCATCCGCAAAATGCTCGACCGCGGGTGGCCGGACTACAACTACCCGGCGCCGCTCGCGAACGCCGATATGGTCAATTACCGGGCTTTTTTGAAGTGGCAGTCCGAGCAGAACGGCATGAAGGTGGAACGATTTCAGCCGGGCAGGAACGACCAGATTGTGCTGCAGCGCGATCCTAAAGCATACAGAAATTTCGAGATCCGCAACGTTGCCGCTAACGGCGAGGTCTGGACCGGCGTCGGCGCGAATACCCGGCAGCATTTCCCGCCCCTTGAAAACGTCCAGCCGGCGGATCGCCCCAGTGAAAACATGTGCAGCGCGGGATTCCGCGTCAGCTACGGCGCCTTCGACTACTTTACCGGCGGCGACATACCTGGCATTCCGTTCGAGGGTTATCCCGAATGGCACGACGTGGAAACTCCCGTCGCGAGGGTGGTGGGACCGGTCGAGGTTGCGGTCCTGAACCATCACGGCTACATCGATTCGGAGAACGCGTTTTTCATCGGCGCGCTGAGGCCGCGGGCCTGGGTTCTGTTCGCCTGGGATTCGGCGCACCCGACTGCGAGGGTGTACAGCCGGTTGACGTCGCCCCGAATCTATCCCGGACCGCGGCAGATTTTCGCGAACAACATGCACGAGGCGAACAAGACCGTGGTTGTCGGGTTGGACAAACTGGCCAGTCAGCGGGGGCATATTGTGGTTCGCGTCGCGCCGGGAGGGAAGTCGTACCGGATCTACACTCTCGACGACTCCAGCGAGACGCACACCATCACAGCCGTGCACGGGCCTTACGAGTCGCAGTGAACTGAGCCGATCCGTTAGCCCTCATCGGCCGGGGCCGCAAGTGCGGTAAAAGATGGCCTGGCGCCAGGGCGCTTCAAAGCCTGCCGGAGTTGCTCGGTGCGGAGGCGGAAGCGCCATGGCGCAGCATCCGGCACCCAGGTCCGCGCCTTCGAGCATTCGCCGCGCGACAAAGAAAAAAGGGCAGAGACGTATTTCCGTCTCTGCCCTGAGCGTAGCTATTCAGATGCGGACCCGGATGGTCCGCGTGCATTTCCGCTAGCCGTCTAGAACTTCAGCCGCAGCGCAAACGAGATAACTCGCGGGCTGCGCGTTGCCGTGAATGCCCCGAAGTTGGGATTCACCTGCGCGCCTGTCTGGTCAAACCGCGCTGTCGAATCCAGCCCGGAGAACTGCGTGTGGTTGAACGCATTGTAGAACTCCGACCGGAACTGCAGGTTTCGACCTTCTCCCAAACCGATCGGAATCCGCTTGGTCAGCGAGAGGTCCCAGGTATTGATGCCCGGCCCGTCCAGGATATTTACACCGGCATTTCCGAAGCTGCGAACCGCGGTGAGCGCAAAGGCCTCCTGCACGAAGTTCCGGGAGAACTGCTTTTCGCTCTTTGACAAACGCGGATCGCCGACGATTGTGATGCGGGCTCCCTCGGTGGAGCCAGTGATGTCGGTCGTGTAGCTGGTCGAGAATCCTGGGGTGAACGGAGCGCCCGAGGAGAACGAAGTGACACCCGATAGCGACCAGTTGTCCAGGATTGCACCCACAAACTTCGAGTTCAGCTTCGCACCGATCCCGGGCAGGTCATACATGTAGTTGACGCTGAACACGTGGGCGCGGTCGAAGTTCAGCCGGCCGTACTCCCACGCTTTTGTCGGAAAATACATGCTGACACCATCGTCGTAGGTGTTCGCAACCCCCAGTGCCTTCGACCAGGTGTAGCTCACGCCGAAACCGAGGTTGCGGGTGAACCGACGCTGCAGCGAGGTCTGCAGAGAGTGGTAGTTGCTGCTTCCCGCATACTCGTTGATCGTCAGGTTGGCCATCCCGAGGTAGGGCCGCAGGAAGTCGTCCGGCAGTGGTTTGCCGGGCTGTGTCGGATCCATGTTGGCGGGATCGAATCGCGCATACATCGGAATGGCATTGAGGTTGCGCGCCTGCAACAGGTGCCGCGACACGTTCCCCACGTAGGCGACATCGAGGACGGCCGCGAGCGGCAACTGGTGCTGCAGGCCGAAGCTGAAGCTTGTCACCGACTGCTGCTTCGCTTTCACGGCGGGGAAGACGAATGAAGCATTCGTAGGTCCGAGAACGCCCGTGGACTGCGCGAACGTGTCAAGGTTG
>DATMXS010000474.1:0-2071 GCA_035561355.1 Bryobacteraceae bacterium
CCATGAAGCGACTGCGTTTTCGTTTGAAGACACTTACGCCCGCCTTGCCGGCGATGAGTTGACCATCGGCACCTCGCACGTGAAGCGCACCTGGCGCGTCAAAAACGGTTTGCTCTACGCGACCTCGTTCCGCTCCCTCGACAAGGGCGGCTCCGAATGGATCGGCGTACCTCCGGCGCTTCCCTCGCCATACCCCGCGTTCCCTCTTCCGGACGAACCCAGGCGCATCCGTCTGCGCGGTGCGAACGGAGTTTTCGGCCCCACCGAGTCGCCCTCGTTGCGTGTGGAACTGGAGGCCGCCGGGCCTTCGGCCACCGTCCGGTATGAATTTCAGGTCTTTCCCGGAGCCGCCGGAATCCGCATCTGGACGGACAGTGAGACGCCCGGGAAGCCCTCGGCCGCCAACAAGCCCGCGAGCGAGTTTCCCCAGGAAGACGCCCTGGAGCACCTGCTCCTGACCAACCCGCATTTGCGGCTCACGCACGTCGCCCTGTACGATCGCTCGGATCACCACGATGAACTGGCGCTCGAGAGCGAATGGCTGCTGCATCCTAACGAGGAGTTGCTGCTGCTCAACGGAAATTTGTCCTTTGTCGAAGACACCCTTACCGGCTCGGGCCTCGTTTTCCTCAAGGAGGCGTCGCTGCCGGAGACGCGGCCCGTGGCGCTCAATGGCGATCTGCGCGTTCGCGGGTTAGACATGATGGTTGACGAGTCGGCGGGTGCGCGTGCTGCGCGTGTGCCCGCATATCGGGCGTCGCTATATGGCAACGGCGTCCCGGGCCCCGGCCGGGGCGATGCGTTTGTTCTGCTCGCCTATACGGGCGGCAGGACAGGACGCATCATCGCCCTCCACGATTACCAGCGCCACCTGCGGAACTATGACCCGTCGCGCGATGGCAAGCTGGTGAGCAACACATGGGGTGACCGCTCGCAGGGCCGCAAGATCAGCGAAGACTTCATGAAGCGGGAGATCGACGCAGCCGCGAAACTGGGAATCGATGTCGTCCAGATCGACGACGGCTGGCAACTCGGAAAGGCAGGTAAGGCCACCTCCGGCTTTGGGCCGTGGGATCCTTCCCCCAAGCGCTTCCCGCACGGCCTGGGCGTCGTTGCGGAATACGCACGCGCGAAAGGTATGGCCCTCGGGCTCTGGTATCAGCCGGACTCGGCGAACGATTCCGTCAACTGGGAACGGGATGCGGCCGAACTTTTAAAGTTATACCGGCTCCGCCATGGCAGTTCCTTCAAGCTGGACGGGATCATTCTCGGCTCCCGGCTGGCCGAGCAGCGCTTTCGGGCCTTGCTCGATCGGCTCTTGAACGAGACCAAGGGGCAAATCGCGCTGAGTCTCGACATCACCAACCAGTCGCGCCTGGGCTACTTCGGAGCCGTCCAGGCCGGATCGTTGTTCGTAGAAAACCGGTACACCGACAGCCATCGGTATTGGCCGCACCAGACCTTGAGGAATCAGTGGAAGCTTGCCCAGTACGTGGACCCGGTTCGCCTCCATATGGAATTCCTGAATTCGGAGCGGAACACCGGCTTGTATCCCGCCGATCCGCTGGCGCCCAATGTGTATCGCGCGGATTACCTCTTCGCCACCACCATGTTCGGAAGCCCGCTGGCGTTTCTCGAAACCTCCGGTCTTTCCGACCGGTACATCGCTGAGATGGCGCCGCTCGTCCGCACCTGGAAGCAGCATCGCGAGGCCATGTTCCGCGGCCGCATCATCCCGATTGGAGCTGCTCCCGACGGCGTGAACTGGACCGGTTTCGTCTCGTTCGCGAACGACCGGCGCAGCGGCTACATCCTGGTCTTCCGCGAACTGAATTCGCAGGCGACGTGGTCGTTGCCGCTCGATATGTTGGAGCGAAGCGGCTACTCGATCGAACGGCTGGGCGGCAATGGTTCGGCCACGCAGAACAATGGTGTTTTCTCGTTCGAAATCCCCGAGCGGCCCGGTTTTGCCTGGTTCCGGGTGAGCAAGTGACGGCCGGCGCTATTCGCCCGTAGAGGTTGCGGCGCGGCGCGGCTGAGTCGGATCTCCCGCCACCAGCACCTCGACGCC
>DATMXS010000475.1:0-27823 GCA_035561355.1 Bryobacteraceae bacterium
GCCGTGTAGCAGCCCGCTGTGTTGGGCAGGATAAAAATCTTCGAGCGATCGATGTAATCGAGCAGCGATTCCTTCGACTTGTCGGTGAGGTTTACACGCCGAACCGCGACGGTGACCATGTCGGCGCCCGAGGCCTCGTGACAGCGGGCCATCTCCTGAAAAGTGCGGTACTTGCCGGTGCCGACGATAAGGCGCGAGCGAAATTCACGTCCCGCAATACGAAGTACGTCAGACATAAGATTCCATTATCCGTCATGAGACCGGCCCAGGCGCGAGGGCATACCCTGACGCACGTTCGATCCGGGTCCGGAGCCGGTTACGCTCAGGCCGCGGAAGAGGCTTTGTTACACTCATCGCTGACATGACCTACATGACGCTCGCTGCAATCGGCCTGGTAGCCGGAGTCTTCGCCGGGATGTTCGGAATCGGCGGGGGACTGGTGATCGTGCCGGCCCTGATGTTCCTGGTCGGGTTCGACAAGGATCAGGCGGTGGCGACGAGCCTGGCGGCGCTGATTCCGCCGGTGGGTTTGCTCGGAGCAGCGGAGTATTACCGCAGGGGCGTCATCAATGTCGGCTACGCGGGCCTGATCGCGGCGGGGATCTTCGTGGGCGCGTACTTCGGCGCGAAGATCACACTGGCGCTGCCGGACGCGGCGTTCCGGCGAATCTACGCCGGGTTTCTCCTGTTCATCGGATTTCGGATGCTGATCATGGGGAAGTGAGCATGCGGAAACGCGAACGCTGCTCGATTTGAGCGGGGCCTTCATCCTTCCCGAAGGCTTCCTTCTCCACCCACCCGGTCAGCGGGATCATTCTAAAACAAACACGCTCCTGAAGCACGACGGAACGGCCCCGTGTGACGTGGCGATCCTCGACCCGAATCTCGGACATGAACTCGTCATACGCGCGCCGTCGCGCAACTTCGGAAGCGGCGCGCACGCGCTCCTCGGAGATCTTCTCATGCGCTGCCAGCGCCGCCTTCAGGCCGGTTATGACGCCGGCGTAGCGGCCCGCCAAGGCTTCGGCGCGGGCCTGCATGATCATGGCTGTGATGGCGGAGGCTCCCGTGGCGATGAGGAGCGGGAGCGCGATAAAGAGGACCGGGTCCACGGGTACCTATCGGCAGCGATGGACCGCGGCTTTAGGCCTGCCCTCTACGTGCCGTCAATTCTCCGGCCGCTGAGGACGCCGGTCAGCAGACCCAGGCGGAAGCCGGCGAGGGCGCGAAACGCGGCGCCGATCTTCACGCTGAGAGCGGGCCACATGCCGAAGTGCTTGCCGGCATAAGTGGAAGCGCCGGAGATCCAATCGGCTGCCAGAACGGTCTGGACGGAAGAGGGTGCGTCATCGAAGGGTCCGGGTTCGTCGTGCCAGGTCGCCTCAATCTCCGGAATGAAGAGGGTCTTGCGTCCGGCACGGCGGATCTGGAGAGCCAACTCGGCGTCGCCCCAGGTCTGGGCATAGCGCTCGTCGATGTACCGGAGTCCCTTGAGGAAATAGCCTCGAACCATGAGGGCCGAGAACGAAGCGAACTCGACGGGGACCGGCCCGGTGGCGGCGTCGTCGGGCGGCGCCGGGTCGAACGCGCCCTGCGCGGCAACGGCGCCGAGCGTCGCACGAAGGGGCAACTTATAGAACTGATGACGCGCGCCTACGAGGCGCGGAGCGACTGCGACTGCTTCGGAATTCGCGGCCAGCGCATCGGCGAGGGCGCCGGCAGTTTCAGGTTGCACTTCCACGCGCGGATCGAGGAACAGAAATGCCTCGGCCTTGGCCGTCCGCATCGCGATGTTCAGCGCCCTGGTGAAGCCGAAGTTTCGCGGCAGCCTGAGCAAGGTGACCGAGGGAAACTCCTGCTGCACAGTGCCCGTGCCGTCGCCGGAGCCGTTATCGACGACGATGATCTCGATCGTTGCGCGGGCTGTCGAGGCCTCTAGCGCAGTGAGGCAGCGGCGCAAGGCCTGTTCACAGTTGACGGCGACGATCAGCACGGATACGCGCAGGGGTGAGGGGGTGTCTTCCATCCGAAGGCATCATAACGTACCGGGATGTATGATAGCCGGAATGAAGCTCGCGTTCGCACTGTTCCTGCTGACAATGGCCATGGAAGCGCAGCAATACCGCGCTTTCTGGGCTGACGCCTTCCACAGCGGCTTCAAGACGCCCGCGGAGATCGAGCTACTGCTGGAGGACGCGAAGGCCGCGCGGGCCAACGCGGTGTTCGTGCAGATGCGCCGGCGCGGGGATGGGTATTTCCTGCGGTCGCTCGAGCCTGCGGCAAGCGATCCGAACTACTCGCCGTCCTTCGACGCACTGGACTACCTGTGCCGGCGCGCGCACGAACGGGGGATCGAAGTACACGCCTGGATGGTGGTGCTGCCGTCATGGCGCGAGAATCTGGGGACGCCTCCAGACGCGAGGCACGTCTGGAATGCCCACGGACCGAAGGCTCGCAACAGGGATATGTGGATGACCGTGAACAACCGGGGAGAGGTTTCGTACTCGGTCGATCCGGGCCACCCAGAGGCGGCGAGGCACGTCATCGACGCTGTGATCGAGCCGGTGCGGCAATATCCGATCGACGGCGTTCACCTGGACTATATTCGCTATCCGGAGTACGAGGGCGACTGGGGAAGGAACCCGCGGGCGCTCGAGCGTTTCCGTACCCTGTATGGCCGGACCGGCAGTCCGGACGCCGGCGATCCGCAATGGAACGAGTTCCGCAGGACCCAGGTGACCGCGCTGATGCGCCAGATCTACATCCGGGCGCACGCCATTCGCCCGAACATAAAAGTGAGCGCGTCGGTGATCACGTGGGGCAACGGTCCAGCGGACCTGGCAGACTTCTCGCACTCACGAGCGTTCGCGCAGGTTCACCAGGACTGGCCGTCGTGGCTGGCGGAGGGCATTCTGGACCTGGCGGTTCCGATGAACTACTTCGTCGAGAACAAGACGGCGGCGTGGCTTGACCGCTGGCTGGAGTTCCAGAAGGACAATCAAGCGGGTCGTCTCATCCTGCCCGGTTTGGGCGCCTACTTGAACCCGGTTGAGCAGACGCTTGCGCAGGCGCGCCGCGCGCTGGCTCCGTCTGCGGCGGGCAACCGGCTGCCGGGCTTCGCGTTCTACAGTTATGCCGCGACGAATAGCGCGTCCATTCCGACCATCGAGTTCTACCGCGAACTGTCGGCATCGTTCACCGACCCGGGGAAAGTTCCACCGATGCCGTGGCTCGAAAAGCCGGTGGGCGCGACCGTTTACGGATGGCTGACGGTAAACCCCGAAACGGTCGCGCTTGCGGATGGCGCGACGGTGCTGATCGAATCCGCCGGTTCGGGACAGGGGCCGCAGGTGACAACGGACGGGACGGGGTTTTTCGGTGCTGTCGGCGTGGCGCCCGGCCGCTACCGTGTTCGCGTGGAGCGCGGCGGGCGCGAAGTCTTCCGCACAGCCGCAAGAGAAGTCTCAGCGGGAGAGTCGGCGCTCTTCCACATCTTTCTGCAAGAGGCGGATTTCAGGCGAGTTGCGCCTACTTCCGCAGGATCGAACCGCCGGGGTCAAGCACCACTTTCGCGGGCGCCTGCGGCACGATGACGGAGAAGGGTACCGGATCGCTGGAAGTCCGGACCCAGTGGATGACGGGCTTGCCTTTGGCGAACTGAATCTCGATCGGAACATGGGCGCTGAAGTCGCTATCGACGCCCGCCTGCGCAACCGATCCGGCCACCCGAATCTGCGGCGCCGTGCCGCGCACGGTATAGGCGAGTTTCAGCGTAGGGACGCCGGTGGAATAGACGAACTGTTCGAAGAAGGCCTCGAGCTTCGGATCCGGGGAACGCGGCGGCAGGAACTCCGAGACGAAGGCCCGGAACTCGTCCGTCGAGATCGGCTTGTACTGATAGCGCTTGCGAAGCTGTCCGAGCATCTCCAGGAACCGAGCATCGCCGAGGCGGCCGCGCAGCATGTGAATGATCCAGGAACCCTTTTCGTAGGTGATCAGACGCCAAGCAGCGGGGCTCTGGGAGGAAACGAGGCGGCTTCCCCAGACGATGGGGCCGGCGGATTCGACGGAGCGGCCTGAATCGCCTTTCGTAAGCAGGTGATCACGATAGGTTTCAAGCACGGTAGTCATGGCGCCCGCGCCCTTCTTGCGCTCCACGTACATCAGCGCGGAATAGTTGGCGAGGGCTTCCATGATCCAGTCGTCTTCGGGTGTGGCCGACGTGACGATGTTGCCCCACCACTGGTGAGCGATTTCGTGGGCGTGAAGAATCTCGGAATAGAAGAGGCGGGCGTACTCGTCGCGAACCGCGGCTGGGCGCTGCGCCGGGTCGAGGTAGGCGAGGGTGGAGAGATACAGCAAACCGGGGAACCCCTGCCCGAACGTTCCGGGAATGGGTGATACGGTGACGTGCTTGAGAACGGGCGCGCCGAAGTGGCCGGCCATGAACTCGAGCGCACTGGCGATTTCGTTGGCGAAGCGCTCGAGCCGCGCGGTTGCGTCGCCGGAAGGATCGCTGGGAGGCTGAATGTCTACGGTCCAGCGTGGCTCCCTGGGAGGGCCGGGGCCGGGGCCCGGCGTAGATGGCACGATCACCATCCGTCTGGGCGCGAGGGCGGCTTCGATCTGGCGATTGGCGTACACGTCGATGGTGTACGGACCGCGGTTGACGGTCTGTTTATCGTACTCTCCCAGGTTAAAGCCGGCCATCCGGACCGGAACATCGGTCCGAAAGCGCGCGACCTTCCAATCGCCTTCGGTGCGCGTTTCAGTCGCCTTTCCCGTCGCTACGAGGTCGAGGTTCTTCGGGTAGCGAAAGGTCAGGTCGTACCGGGAGAAATGGGAGTAGCGGTTGGGATACCACGCCCCGCGTGCGCCGACGAAATAGACCTGATTACCCGCGGCGGTGATGACGTTGCCGGCATGCTCGAATTCGACCTGATACTCGCGCCCGGCGGTGAGCGGCTTAGCGGGAACCACCAGGAAGGTCTCGTTGACGGTGCCGCGAATCAACGTGGAGCGCAGGGACTCGGGCTGGAAGACCTCGGCGGGCTCCCCGTCCACGCGGACGGCTGAGATGCGCACTTGCGGCGATATGTCGAAGGTCAGGGCGCGGCGCCCTTCCATGGCGGGGACGACAGTGGCGCGCGTCACCACGCGGAGGTTGAAGTCGGGTTCGAGCGTGGCCTCGATGTTGTAGGCGGGAACACTGAGATCGGGCGGCGCGACTTCCCTCTGTCCCTGGCGGAAAGCGCGGGCGGCGAAGCGCGTCCAGATATCGAAGAACGTGCGTTCGTTGTGTGTGGCCAACTGGCCAACCAGGACCTGCTCGTTCGAGCGCGGATCGAATACGATATCGATGTTCCCCAGCGTGCGGCCCTTCAGGGCGGCGTAGAAGATGCCGTATTGCTCGCGCTTGTCGCTGAGCAGGTCGCGAATCAGGCGGACCTGGAAGCTCTGGACGAAGTTGCGGACGACCGCGTCCCACTCGGAGGCGAGTACGGCGCCGCGCTCGGGGCTGCTTTCGGGATCGCGGCGCTGGAGCATTCGCACCTCGAGGTCGGCGAACGTCTCGTCAGTGAAGACCATGACTGCCGTGCGGAAATGCTCGTTCAGGTTGGGAGACTTGGTGTACTCCGAGAGTGACAGCCGCTCGGAGCGGGTCGGCGGCATGACGATGAGTTCGGCGTCCCCATCCGTTTCGGCGCTGAAGACGGCTGAGAGCCGGAGGCCATCGACCTTCTTGCCGAAGATCAGGTAGCCGTCATTGAAGTAGATGCGGATGTCGCCGCGGACGAACTGGAGGTCGCGGACACGGTAGCAGGCATCCGGGTCGAGCCCTGCATCGGCGATGCGCTGGGCCAGCTCGGCAGTCGGTCCTGCAGCTCGCGCGGCTGCCGCCGCTAGTAGCAGCGCGATCGCGAGTCGTGACATTGCCCTCTTAGTCTACCTTTAGGTCGCGGCCCCGTCCGTGGGCGGGCGGGGCGGCTCGACCGCCGGCAGCAGCACTCGAAAAGAGGAGCCGGCGCCCGGGACGCTGGAGACGAAGAGCAGCCCGTCGTGGCTGCGAACGATGCCCTGCACGGCGGCGAGCCCGAGTCCGCGGCCGAGGCCTTTGGTCGAGAAGAACGGATCGAAGATGCGCGATTGAATGCCCTCATCCATGCCGCACCCGGTGTCACGGACCTCGATGCGCGCGTACCAGCCGGAGGGCGAGGGCTCGCAACTCGAGGATGGAATCTCCTCGCCGGGATTTGCGACGGGGCCGACGCTGACTGCGATGGCGCCAGGCCCTTCTCCAACAGCCTCGCCGGCATTGATGAGTAGGTTCGTGATGAGTTGCTGCATCTGCGCACGATCTGCACGTACACGGGGAGTGCTCGCGTGGGCGTTCAGGGTGATGTGGATGCCGGGGGAGAACGAACTACGGACGAGCTCAATGGCCTCGGCGGCAACCGCTGGGATGTCCACGTCTTCGAGCACGAAGCGGCCCCGGCCGGAATAAGCGAGCAGTTGCCGGGTAAGCTCCGCGCCGCGCTGCGTCGACCGGATAGCCGATTCGAGGAACGGGCGGCAGCGGTGACGCTTGCCGATCCCCTCCAGGGCCAGGTCCACTCCGCCGAGAATGCCGGTGAGCAGGTTGTTAAAATCATGCGCGATGCCGCCGGCAAGGCGACCAATGCTTTCGATTTTTTGCCGGTCTCGAAGACGTTCCTCCATCTGCTTCTGAGCGGTCGTATCGGCGAGGATGAACAGCGCTTCCGAACCTCCGGCTGCCGTGCGGACCGGGGCGCCGGAAACGGCAACAGTGATTTCACCGCCGTCTTTGCGGATTGCCTGCGTTTCGATACCGGCAATGGTTCCGCCGGCGATCACGCCGTTCACATACTGAGAACATTGGCGCCGCCGGCTCTCGGGAAAGTGCGGTGCGATCTGTCCGATTACCTCTGCACTGGTCCAGCCGAAAATGCGCTCAGCCGCGGGATTCCAGCTCCGAACCGCGCAATTGCCGTCCATGGTGACGATGGCGAGCGGCGAAGCGGCGATAAGGGCGCGGAGGTGCTCGTTAGCCTCAAGCAGTTCCTGCTCGGCGGATGCGAGGCGGCTTTCGACGGCCAGCAACTCAGTGATGAGCCGTTCCTTATCCTGCTCTGCTTTGGCGCGTGCGGTGTGGTCCTCGAAGACGCAAACAGCCGCAATGATCCTGCCGCTAGCATTACGGACAGGAGCGGCGTTGACGCCAAGGATCACGGCATCGTCCGGATTCGCGCCGTGAAGCATCTCATGCTGATGGACGAGTTCACCGTACCGCAGGGCGCGGGTGAGGGGATCTTCTTCGGGGCGGTATGTGCGGCCGTCGGGGTGTAGTGCGCGCCAGAAGGTGCCTTGATCCGGAACGGGGCGCCCGAGGATGCGTGCAGCTTCGGGATTGTGGGTCAGCCGGCCCGAAGCGGCCTCGACGACCACGACGCCAACAGGAAGGCTCTCGATAACGGAGCGCAGCCAGCCGACGGGCGGCTTGCGAGGCTTTGGGGGAGCGGGTTGCGGCGCGGCGACAGCGAACAGTGAAACGCCGGTCACGTGGTCTCGTTCGTCGCGATGGGCGCCGAGCGCAATATTGAGCATGCGGCGGCGGCGGTGTCCAGGCAGGCGAAACGGCACCGCGAGTTCGACCGGTTCCCCTGTCTCATATACGTGATCCATCGCCGTACTGATGGCAGGCATGGCAAGCGACGGAAGAGCCCGGCCCAGCGGGACGCCGAACTCCACATGGCCGCCGAACCGTTCCAGCATCTCCGGCGAAGCCTGAACGAGCACGTGATCCGGGCCGGCACAGAGGACGAATAGGATTCGGGCCGCCTCGATCAGATCCCCGAACTGCGGTGCAACAAAGGCCACTCGCAGCCCCTCCAAGGGGGCAAGCCCATTTAATTGCAGCTTCCTGTGGAATGCAAGCGTAAAGAGACGATTAACTCTGAAGTAGCAGAGTTGGTCCCCTACTCGTACCTGAGCGCGTCTACGGGGTCCAACCGTGCCGCCTTCGCCGCCGGCCAAATCCCGAAAAACAGCCCGACGGCCGTGGAAACGCCCACGCCGAGGACGGCTGCCCAGATCGGAACACTTGTCGGGACGCTGGGGAAGAGCAGCTTCGAACCGAGCGAAATCAGGTACCCCAGCGTGAGGCCAAGGACACCGCCGATCCCGGTCAGGACGACCGCTTCGGTCAGAAACTGGGTGATGATGTCAATCCGCTTGGCGCCAACTGCCTTGCGGATGCCGATTTCTCGCGTACGCTCGGTCACGGACACCAGCATGATGTTCATGACGCCGACGCCGCCGACCAGCAGGCCAATGGAACTGAGGACAACCATTACAATGGCCGTGACAGACATCATGTTCCGGAAATCCTGTACCATCTGCTCGGCTGTGCTCAGCCAAAAATTGTCGGGCTCACCCGGTTTGACGCGGCGCTGCTGCCGCAAAACGGAACGGACCTCATCCATGGCTGTCGCGAGCCTTCCTTCATAGGCCACCACGACCAGCATGTTCTCCCTCGCGCTGGGGAACATCTTCTTCATCGTGAAGTACGGCAGGAGAATGCGCCGGTCCTCCTGGCCGGGAAAGGAAGCGGCGGGGCGCTGCATGACGCCAATAATTTCGAAGTGGTGGCCGTCCACTTCGATGCTTTTTCCGATCGGGTCGACGGTGGGGAACCAGGCCTTCTGGATATCCTCGCCGACAACGGCGACCGGCAGGCGGTGGCGGTTGTCCGTATCGCTCAGAAAGCGGCCGAACTTCATGACCGTGCCGCCGGCCGCGTAGCCCTCCTCGGTGCCGCCCATCTCGATGTTGTACATGTCATTCCCCTTGTACTTGGCGTAGTGAAGCGCGCGCCAGTCGGGGATGAGGTAGGGGCTGACGCCCTGGACGGATGGACAGCGCTCGGCGATGGTGAGGGCGTTATCGAGCGTGAGCGGCTTGCGCATCATATGCTCACGGGGAACATCGCTGAACCCGAAGTTGAACTTGAAGGCAATGATGGTCGTCGGGCCGAAACTGCGCACAATTTCCGTGATGGTGGCGTCGAGGCCGGTGATGATCGAGCCGACACCGATCATGGTGCCCGTGCCGATGATCACGCCCAGCACCGTCAGGAAACTGCGCATCTTGTGCTCGCGGATGGTGGCCAGCGCCATTCCAACTGCCGAAAGTACTTCGCTCCGCCTCGTGCTCATCGTTCCACCCTCAATGCCTCGATAGGATCCAGCATCGCCGCACGCCGGGCCGGGTAGATCCCGAAGAACAGGCCAACCGCGCTAGAAACACTCACGGCGATGAACACCGCCGACGTGGGGACGTACATGGGGACCGGCGTGACATTGCGCACCAACACGGCGATGCCCCACGCGACAAGAGTTCCGATGATGCCTCCGGCTCCCGAGAGCATGGCCGCTTCCACAAGAAACTGGCTCAAGATGTCGCGCCGGCGTGCGCCCATGGATTTGCGGATCCCGATCTCATGGGTACGCTCTGTCACCACCGCGAGCATGATATTCATGATGACCACCCCGCCCACGATCATGAACACGGAGACCACTGCGACGGCTGTGGCCGCGATCGCGCCGGTGAGCTGATCCCACGCGCTGGTGAGCGATTCCGATCCGATGATGGCGAAATTGTCTTCCTGGGCGGGCCTCAAGTGCCGGAAGCCCCGAAGTAACGCTCGAACTTCATCCTGCGCCTGGTACATGTGGTCGCGGTCCATCGCGACGGCGAAGTAATTCATGTCCACCTGCGAGCCGAACATCTTGAAGAACGTCTCGATCGGGACCATGACGAAGTTGTCGCGGCTTTGCCCGAATACCGTGCCGAGCGACTTGGCAACGCCGATTACCTCAAATGGACGCCCCTGAATGTCGAGCATCTTGCCGACGGGATCCACTGTGGGAAAGAAGCGGTCCTTGATGTCGGTCCCGATGAAAGTCACCATCTGGCGGCGCTGGACGTCGGCCTCGGTGAAAAACCGGCCGTGCCCCACCTGGATGTTCGCCATGGTGGACATGTTAGCCGTGACACCCCTGATGCCAACGGCTTCCGAGTGTTCCTTGCCGCGCGAGACCGGCACACGCCGCGAGCTCTCCAGCCCCATGTCGCGGGAGAGGGTAACCTGCTTGCGGACAAAGTCGTACTCCTCGCGCCTCAGCTTGGGGTTGCGGCGGAGCATTTCTATGAACTTCTTGGGGTCGTGCTCGCCGATGCGGGCCAGGCGAACCACGCGGAAGCCGTCGCCTCCCATGTCGGAGACCTGTTGGGCGATGTAGACATCCATACCGTGGATGATCGCCATCACGGCAATCAGGGTGGTGGTGGCGAGGATGATGCCCAGGAGCGTGAGGAAACTGCGCAGCTTGCTCGAACGCAGCGATCCCGCGGCAACGGACAGGGCTTCCCCTAGTGAGGCATTCGACCGCATCACTCAAAAGACGATGGGGCGCGTCGATTTGTTCCACGGCCAGTGAAAAGCCAAATTTTTAGACGAATATTCCAGATTGCCGTATCCGCTATTGCCGCGTTAGAATCAAGAAGACGTGTTTCAACGTGTCACCAGCGTGTTTGTAGCGCTCCTGGTCTTCGGGACGCTCCTGTGGGGCTCTTGCCCTGCCTGCGCGCTGGTTCCGTCCGCACCTGTGCAGACTTCGGGGGAGCACGATTGCTGCCCGACGCCCGCGAGTCCCGACAAGGACCACGCGCCCCAGCCTCACAACAGCAGTGAGGCCTGCACCGGCCAGATCGTCGCGCCTGATTCCAACGTGCCCTCGCACGTTCAAGGCGTGGATGCGCTCCCAACGCCCGTGCCGGCGATTTCGATCGCGGCCGAGGCGATCATCCCGGCCGCCGTTCTTGTGGACGCGGCGCCCACGCTCAATAGTCCGCCCGACCTGTACCTGCAAAACGCCACCCTTCTCGTCTGACGTTCGCTTCATCAGCAACCCCACTTGGTTCACAGCGATGAAGGGAACGTATGCACAGGTTCATATTCTTATTTGCGCCGCTCGTGCTCTTTGCCCAGGAGCCCGTACGGCTGGATGCGCTCGTAGAAGAGGCGCTTAGCAATCATCCGGAGATCACGGCGGCCCAGAAAGCCTTTGAAGCGTCACGGCAGAGGCCGTCGCAGCAAGGCGCGCTTCCGGACCCGATGGTCTCGCTCAGCTACAACAGCATGGGCAATCCTCTGCCCGGCGCCGGACTCGGCCGCGAGCCGAACGCGAATATCGGAGCCGCGCTCTCCCAAGAGTTTCTCTACCCCGGCAAGCGAGGGCTCAAGCGCGACATGGCCGCCCGCGAGGCCGACGCCGCGCGCCGGGAGTACGACATCGCGCGGCTGGCCGTGGCCTCTCGGGTTAAGCAAGCGTACCACCGCCTGGCTCAGGCATATGCCACTGCGGCCGTGCTTGAAGAAAACCGTGATCTGCTGGATCGCTTTCTGCGCATCAGCGAGGCCCGGTACTCGGCCGGACAGACGGCGCAACAGGACATTTTCCGCACTCAGACGCAGCTTTCGATTCTGGAGACGCGGCTCGAGCGGCTGAAACAGGAGATGAGGGCGCGGGAAGCCGAACTCGGCGCCCTCTTGGGCCGCGAGTTCAAGTCGCAAGTAGCGGAGGTGGCCGCGGCGCCACTTAACGCACCGGTCACGGCCATCATCGAACGGGCAGCGGAAACGGCTCCGATACTCGGCCGCGAACAGAAGCTGGTGGAGCGCGCGGAGATCGCGACGCGGCTTGCCCGCAAGGAGCTCTACCCGGACTTCACCGTTTCAGGTGGCGTTTACGCGATGGGTTCCATGGGCCAGATGTACATGGCGCGCCTCGATTTCACGCTGCCACTGTGGGCGGCCCGCAAGCAGCGCGCGGGCATCGCAGAGCAGGTGGCCGCCACGCGCCAGTCCAAGGCGAATTACGAAGCAGCGGGCCGAACGATCGAAGCCCGTGTCCGAGAAGACTACTCGATGGCGGAAACGGCGTGGAAGCTGATGGAGATCTACCGGAACACGGTGATTCCTCAGAGCCAGCTGGCGCTGGAATCCTCGCTCGCCTCTTACCAGACGGGGGCGGTGGACCTGCTGACTGTGCTCAGCAACTTCTCCACAACTCTTGAATACCAGACGAACGTGATCGACGAGAGGGCCAATTACCTCCTGGCGGTCGCCCGGATTGAAGAGATCACGGGAATCGAGGTGACGCGATGAAGCGGGCAGTTGTGACATTGCTTCTTGTGGCGGCGGCCTTCCTGGGCGGATACGTGTTCCACCGGTCGAGCGCCGGCGCGCCGGCGGCGGAAGCCGGGAAGAAGAGCGAGCGGAAGATCCTCTACTGGCACGATCCGATGCACCCGGCGTACAAATCCGACAAGCCCGGCATCGCGCCCGATTGCGGCATGAAGCTGGAGCCGGTTTACGCTGATGGCGGCGCCATGCCGGCCGGTGAGGAGCGCAAGGTACTCTTCTACCGAGATCCGCACGCCCCCCAGTATCGTTCCGATAAGCCCGGTCTGAATCCTGAAACGGGTAACGAACTCGAGGCCGTTTACGCCGACGACGGCTCGGGGCTGCCGTCCGGCAGCGTCAGGGTTCCCGCGGAGAAGCAGCAGCTCATCGGCGTTCGTTACGCCGAGGTTGAGACAACGCAGGGAAGCGAGAGCATCCGCGCTGTGGGGAAGGTGGCATTTGACGAGACACGACTGCACCACATTCACTCACGGACTGACGGCTGGATCGAGCGCGTTCATGTGAACTTCGAAGGGGACCTGGTCCGGAAGGGTCAGCCGCTCCTGACGCTTTACAGCCCGGAGTTGTTGGCCTCCCAACAGGAGTACCTGGTGGCGCTTAAGGCGCGTGACGTGCTGGGGGGCAGCACGGTTCGGGACGTCGCGTCGAACAATCGCGCGATGGTGGATGCGGCGCGGCGGAGGCTTCAGCTCTGGAACATGACCGACGAGCAGATTGCGGAACTGGAGCGCACGGGCAAGCCGAAGGCGAGCGTCACGCTCTACTCGGACTCTTCCGGGTACGTGATGAAGCTCAACGCGTTCCACAACCAGCGCGTCGCGCCCGAGACGGAGTTGTACACCATCGTCGATCTGAGTCGGGTCTGGGTGCTGGCGAGCGTGTTCGAGTACGATGCGGTTTCAGTGCGTGTGGGCCAGCCGGCGGTTGTGACAGTGCCGTACCTCAACAATCGAAAGATCTCCGCGCGGGTGGCATACATCCAGCCCCAGCTTGACGCGCAGACGCGCACACTACAGGTCCGCCTGGAGCTGCCGAACCCGGGCTTCGCACTGAAGCCGGAGATGTTCGTGGACGTCGATCTCGCGGTTAAGCAGACGCCGCGCATTACGGTGCCGTCTGAAGCGGTGCTCGATTCCGGCGCGAAGAAGACGGTGTTTGTCACGGCGGGCCAGGGCTGGTTCGAGCCGCGCGAGGTGGAAGCCGGGCAGCGCGTGGGCGACCGCATCGAAATCCTGAAGGGCCTGAAGTCCGGCGAGCGCATCGTGGCATCCGGCGTGTTTCTGCTCAACTCCGAGAGCCAGTTGAAGGCCGCGGCGTCGAACATGGGGGCGCCGGCAGCGACGGGGCACGAAGGGCACGCGGCTCCGCCGGCTCCGGCTCAGCCAACTCCGGCTAAGCCCGAGGCGGAAGGGCACCGCCATGATTGATCGCGTTATCGAGTTCTCAGCGAACAACAAGTTTTTGGTTCTGCTTCTGATCGGAGTGGCGGCCGTGGCCGGCATCTATTCGATGCGCACGGTGCCGCTGGACGCGATCCCGGACCTGAGCGATACACAGGTGATCGTCTACTCGCGCTGGGACCGCTCACCGGACATCATCGAGGACCAGGTGACGTACCCAGTCGTGAGCGCTATGCTCTCCGCTCCCCGCGTAAAGACGGTGCGCGGCTTTTCGGATTTCGGCTACTCGTACGTCTACATCATCTTCGAGGAAGGCACGGACATCTACTGGGCGCGCTCGCGGACGCTCGAGTATCTCTCGGCCGTCCAGCCGCGGCTGCCCCAGGGCGTGAAAACGGAGTTGGGGCCGGACGCCACGGGGCTCGGCTGGGTCTTTCAGTACGCGCTGGTGGATACGACGGGCAAGTACAGCCTGGCGGAACTTCGATCCGTGCAGGACTGGTACCTGCGGTATCACCTGCAAGCCGTCGAAGGCGTGGCTGAGGTCGCGCCCCTCGGCGGGTTCGTTCGGCAATACCAGGTCAACGTGGATCCGAACCGCCTGCAAACCTACAATCTCCCGATCAGCAAAGTCGTCGAGGCGGTGCGCCAGGGAAACAGCGATGTAGGCGGCCGGCTGGTGGAGTTCAGCGGCGCTGAGTACATGGTCCGCGGCCGGGGCTACGCGAAATCGGTAGACGACATCGGGGCTATCGTCCTGATAGTCACGCCGGGTGGCGTTCCGGTACGAGTTCGGGATGTTGGGAACGTGACGCTCGGGCCGGACATTCGGCGCGGCGTTTCGGACCTGAACGGGACCGGGGAAGCGGTCGCCGGCATCGTAGTGATGCGGCAGGGTGAAAACGCGCTCAACGTGATCGAGCGCGTCAAGGAGAAGCTGACTGAGATTGAGCCCGGACTGCCGAAGGGCGTCAAGATTGTCTCCGTTTACGACAGGTCGGAACTGATCCACGAATCGATCGACACGCTGAAGCGAACGCTGATCGAAGAAGGCATTGTTGTCGCGCTGGTTATCTTTATTTTTCTCTGGCACGTTCCTAGCGCGCTGATCCCGCTCATCACGCTTCCGATCGCGGTTCTCATCGCGTTCATTCCGCTGAAGGCGATGGGGCTGACGGCGAACATCATGTCGCTCGGCGGCATTGCGATCGCGATCGGCGAACTCGTGGACGCCGCCATCGTTGTGGTGGAGCAGACCCACAAAAAGCTCGAGGAATGGGAGAAGGGCGGGCGGCAGGGGAGCTATCACGCCGTGGTGATCGAGGCGGTGAAGGAGGTCGGAGGACCTAGCTTCTATTCGCTGCTCGTGATCGCAGTCTCGTTCCTGCCGGTGCTGGCGCTCGAAGCGCAGGAAGGCCGGATGTTCAAGCCGCTGGCCTACACGAAGAACCTGAGCATGATCGCCGCGGCGTTCCTGACAATTACGCTCGATCCCGCACTGCGGCTGCTGCTCACGCACGTCGAGAATTTCCGGTTCCGGCCGCGGTGGCTGGCAAGCGTGGCGAATACGGTGCTGGTGGGCAAAATACATCCGGAGGAGCGGCACCCGATCAGCCGCGTGCTGATTCGCGTGTATGAGCCGGTGTGCGCGTGGGCGCTGCGGTGGAACTACGCGGTAATCGGGGGCGCTGTCGTGGTGGTCCTGCTGACGCTGCCTGCGTTCAAAAAGCTGGGGTCGGAGTTCATGCCGCCCCTCGACGAAGGCTCGCTGCTCTACATGCCCTCCACGCTGCCGGGCATCAACATCACGGAGGCGCAGCAGCTCCTTCAGGTGCAGGACCGGATCATCAAGCAGTTCCCGGAGGTGCAGTCCGTATTCGGAAAGGCGGGGCGCGCCGAGACGTCTACAGATCCGGCGCCGCTCTCGATGATGGAGACCACCATCCTCCTGAAGCCTAAGGAGGAGTGGCGCAAGCGCGAAACCTGGTACTCCGATTGGCCTGAATGGACGAAAGGCGCACTGCGGCATATCACGCCCGACCATATCTCCACCGAGCAGCTCACGGAGGAGATGGACGAGGCGCTCAAAATTCCAGGAGCGACCAACGCCTGGACGATGCCGATTAAGGGCCGCATCGACATGCTGACGACGGGCGTCCGAACCCCCGTCGGCGTGAAGGTGTTCGGTGCGGATGTGAAGGTGATCGACCGCATTGCTTACCAGGTCGAACGTGCGCTCGCGCCCGTTCCGGGAACACGCTCCGCATTTGCAGAACGGACCGGCGGTGGCTACTTCCTGGATTTCAAGTGGGACCGTGATGCGCTGGCCCGCTACGGCCTTTCGATCGACGACGCCCAGACAGTGGTCATGAATGCCGTCGGCGGCGACAACATCACTACCACAGTCGAGGGGCGCGAGCGGTATCCGGTGAACGTCCGATACGCGCGGGACTACCGTTCGAGCATCGGCGCGCTGGAGCGCGCGCTGGTAACGGCGCCCGACGGCCGTCAGGTGCCGGTGAAGCAACTCGGGGACATACAGTTCGTTGCGGGACCGTCGATGTACCGCAACGAAGACGGCATGTTAACCGGCTACGTGTATGTGGACGTGGCCGGGCGGGACGTGGGCAGCTATGTTCAGGACGCGAAGAAGATCGTTCAGGAGAAGGTTGAAATGCCGCCGGGTTACTCGATTTCCTGGAGCGGCCAATACGAGTCGATGGAGCGTGTACGCGAACGCCTGATCATCGTCGTGCCAATAACGCTCTTTCTGATCGTGTTCCTCCTGTATCTGAATACGCGCTCGACGGTGAAGACGCTCATCGTGCTGCTCGCGGTGCCGTTTTCGGCGGTCGGCGCGGTCTGGTTCCTGTACCTGCTCGACTACAACATGTCGATCGGCGTGTGGGTAGGGCTGATCGCACTGCTGGGCGTGGACGCCGAGACCGGCGTATTCATGCTGCTCTACCTGGACCTGGCGTATGAGGACGCGAAGAAGGCGGGGCGGCTGCGGTCGCTTGCCGAACTGCGCGAGGCGATCATGCACGGGGCAGTGAAGCGTATCCGCCCGAAGTTCATGACAGTCGCGACAACGTTTATCGGGCTGGTCCCGATTCTGTGGGCAACGGGTACCGGCGCGGACGTGATGAAGCGCATCGGTGCTCCGCTGATTGGCGGCGTCCTGACGTCGTTCCTAATGGAACTGGTTGTTTATCCCGCAATTTACGAGGTATGGAAATGGAACTTCGAAGTCAAGCCGCGATTGCGTGCGCAGTCCTGATGCTGGCGGCGACAGCCGCGGCCGCGGACGATTTGCGAATAGAGGCCAGGCACCCGCATCTGAAGGGCGCGTGCAAAGGGACGCTTGTCTTCGGTGAGACAGGCCTCGCGTATGAGAGCGCCAAACACCGCTTCTCCTGGCCCTACGAAGAGATTCAGAAACTCGAGATTTCGCCAGACCAGGCGCGCGTGACGACATATGAGGACCGTCGCTGGCGGCTGGGGCAGGATCGCGAGGTACGGTTTACCGGATCGGGCTTCGAGCGGGCTTACCCGGTGCTCCGCGAACGCCTCGATCAGCGGCTCACGGCAAACCTGGCGGACGACGAGGTCCGGCCCGTATGGGAAGCGCCGGCGAAGTTGAGCGGCCTGCTAGGCGGCCCGCAGGGCACGCTGTTATTCGGCGAGGAACGGATCGTGTTCCGCGCCGGGAAGCGCTCCCGCACATGGCGTCTCAGCGATGTCGAGAGCATCTCCATGTCCGGCCCGTTCGATTTTACCGTGGCCACGGTCAGCGGACCGTTCCGGTTCCAGCTCAAGCAGCCGCTTTCCGAAGCGGCCTATGACGGTCTTTGGAAGCGGCTCCACCGCTATTCAACATCTTTGAATCACGATTCGGAAGGAACTCATTAACCATGAAGAAACTCATCACCTTTACGATTACCGCCGGCGCCCTTTTGCTGGGCGCGGCCAACCAGAAGCAGGCATACACAGGCGTCATCTCCGACGATATGTGCGGGGCCGACCACGAGCACATGAACGTCACGCCGGATCCGAAGTGCGTGCGCGAGTGCGTGAAGCACGGCTCGAAGTACGTCCTGCTCACCGGGGGCAAAGTGTACAAGCTGAGCGATCAGAAGTCGCCCGAACAGTTCGCGGGCGCAAAGGTAAAGGTGACGGGCACGCTGTACACAAAGACCGGCATCCTGGCCGTGGATAAGATCGAAGCCGCGAAGTAGGTCGCAGAAAGGAGCGAGGAGCAAGAAGCGAGTTAGCAAGGAGCGAGGAGCAAGAAGCGAGACCCCTCGGCCATACCGCTTTCTCTCCTTGCTCCTAGCTCGTAGCTCCTCGCTCCTTTGAGGTACAGTATCCCCTTGGAGGCAATCATGAAATTCGTGCGTTTCGCTCTCGCGGGCGTCCTCGCGCTGGGTATGGCGGCGTCCCTCGACGCTCAGCAGCCGAAGAAGAAGAAGGTGCTCTTCATCGGGGCGACAAAGGGCTGGCAGCACGACGCCACGTCGCACGCGGCGGGCACGATCTGGAAGCTGGGCCAGGAGACTGGGCTCTGGGACACGTACATCAAGACCGATACCCAGCTCATCACAAAGCAGCCGCTCAAGGGCAACGCCAAGAACCTGAATTACTTTGACGTGGTCGTGTTCTACACCACCGGCGAGCTCGATATGGACGAGCAGCAGAAGGCCGACCTGCTCAGCTTCGTGAAGGAGGACGGCAAGGGCTTCCTAGCCGTCCACAGCGGCAATGACACGTTCTACAAGTGGCCCGAGTACGGCGAGATGGTGGGCGGCTACTTTGACCAGCACCCGTGGAACACGTTCGACGCGCCATTGGTTGTAGAGGATCCGGCGTTCCCGGGCATGAGCGCCGTGCCGCTGGCGTTCACAATGAAGGACGAGATCTACCAGGCGAAGGATTTTTCGCGCGACAAAGTTCGCGTCCTCATGCGCCTGGACGAGAACAAGCTCGACCTGACGAACAAGAATGTACACCGTGCCGACAAAGACTTCGGCGTGATCTGGGTGCGGAACTATGGGAAGGGCCGCGTGATGTATAACGGGCTGGGCCACCTGGAAGCCGTTTGGGACCGGCCGGACATTCAGAAGATGGTTGTAGAACAGATGAAGTGGCTGTACGGCGCCGTTTCCGGCGACGCCACGCCTCGGCCTCGGCCTGCGAAGTAAACGTGCTTTGGCCGGGATGGCGGCGCCCCCGTTTGGATGCCGGCAGTTCCGGCGGTTAGAATGGACGCGAGTTGATGACCAGACGGCATTTGCTCGCGTCCGCCCTCATTGTGGCGGGCTGCGGGCGCAAGAAGGGCTCCGGTTTCCCTGGCTACGCCTTCGTGGCAAACGATGAGGCGAGGGCGGTAGCCGCAGTCGATTTGACTGCATTCGCAGTGGCGCGCCACATCCGGCTCGACGCTGCTCCGACCGCTGTTGTCGCGCATCCCACGGAGCGCGCAGTTTACGTCCTGACGCCGGCCTCCGGACAAATCCATGAGATCGACGCGGCAAGCCTCACGGTGCGTAGGAGCGTAAGGGTGGCGCAGACGGCGCACTCCGTCCGGCTCTCGCCATCGAAGGCCGAGTTGTGGGTAGCCTGTTCGAATCCGCGGCAATTGGTTCGGATATCCCTCGATGCGATGCGACCGGATGGCGCAGTGCCGCTCCCCGATGATCCCTTCGATTTCGACATCGCGCCGGACGGCAAACACGCTGCGGTGACGTTCGGCGCGGCCGGTTCGCTCGCGATGATCGACCTGGAGTCGCGGACCTCGCGCTCGTATGCGGAGGGCCGAAACCTGGAGAGGGTGCGCTTCCGATCCGACGGGCGCGCGATCCTCGCCGGCGACGTCGGCACGCGCGCACTCGCGATCCTCGACGCCCCGACAGGACGCACCGTCGTGAACCTGCCGCTTGCGGTTCGCCCCGACAATTTCTGCGTGAAGGGCGACGGCGGACAGCTTTTCATCACCGGCGAGGGAATGGACGCCGTGGTTTTCGTGTATCCGTATAACACCGAAGTCGCGGAGACCGTACTGGCCGGGAGAGCGCCGGGCGCCATGGCCGAGTGCCTTACGCCGGATGTCAATTACCTGCTGGTGGCGAACCCTGAGGCGGGGGACGTGAGCGTCGTCGAGATCGAGACCCGGCGGGTAATCGCCGTGGCCGCAGTTGGACGAGGACCCGCGTGCATAGGGATGACTCCGGACCAGCAGTACGCGCTGGTGCTGAACCGCCTCTCAGGCGATATCGCGGTGATTCGGATCGCGGCGATTGCGGCCACCCGGGCGAAGTCCGCGCCGTTGTTTACGATGATTCCGGTAGGGTCCGGACCGGTAAGCGTGGCAGTGCGCGGCGTTTAGAGATGGGTTGGCTCACGCTTCGAATGAGCCCCTTGGCGTGGCGGCGATTCCCAGTTGCCGGTGCCAGCCCGGATTGAAAGTGACGTAATACCGAAACCCCAATAGCCCCAGGAATTCCCGCAGTTCTCCCTGGTTGCATATGATGTACGGCTGCGCCTTCGCGGGCACGAACGCGATGATGGGATACTCGATGGCCGACACGTATGGTCTGCCCGCCTCATCGCTGTGATGCACGCACTCGCCGCCGCTGTACCCGGCTGCGCGGACCTCCGTATTCAGCATGTTCTTGATCTGCCAGATCCGCGACGTGATATTGCCCACGTCCGGGTGTTCGGCGGACATGTCGCTCATGCGGAACATGTCCGAGCCCGCCACCATGCGCCGGTCTATGCCGCCAGGCCGGTATTGCCCAACCGGAGGGAAAACCGCAAAGAGGTCATAATCTCCCGTCGTGGCAGCCCTATAGGTTGCGCGCAAACTGGTTGGGCAGTCCGGATCCACCATAGCCATGACCGGCAGAAGGCGGGCGGTCTGGGAGCGCGCCGGCTCTCGGCTTAATTGCGGCGAGAACTGCACCTCGCCGACGCCGTACAGCACCGCCCAGAGCTGTTTGCCGCTTGCGCCCGGGCCATCCATGGTGCGGCGAAGCACGAACTGCATTGCCGAGCCAGACGGCGGAGCCGCCGTATAGAGCATCTCGTTGATGGTGCCCCCGGCGCGCCGCATGCAGCCCAATCCTGCTGGGGATGGAAGCTCCAGTTCCTTGCGGCGGTCATCGGTGATGTAGAGCGGAGTTTCGCCGCCGTGGGAGGCGAGCGCCTTGTGCACATCCCGGGTCTGCGCTTCCATTGCCTCGCGCGACGTGCCCCGCTTCGTAAAACGCGGATCGCTCAGAACGAATCCCGCCATGGGGCCCCAATCGCATGTCTTGGCCTTGTCGTGAAAGCCCTTGGTCGCGTAACCCTCGATCAGCAGGGTGGTGGCGTACTTCCCCACGGCCCGGCTGGAGATCACGCACCCGGTGCGGTCCGCGACGGACTGGAAACACAACGCGTGCTGGTGCGGCATTCCGCTTATCCGCAGCGCGATTGGACCTTGGGGAACCGGCATGTTATCCCTTCGTCAGCAATGGTTTCGGCAGCGGAGAAACTCCCCGGCGCAGGTCCCACTCGACGTTCTCTGTGCGATCGAAGAGCGATTATATCGCAACGATTCCCTGCCCACGCTGAACCAGAAGATGAAGGGCTGGACCTTGAAATGTGTCGACGGTCCTGCAGCGGCAAGATACTCAGGAACATTGCCCCGGCGCCGCCCGTAGTGATTAGTACGGCGTCAGGCAGGTTGGTAAGTCCCGGCGTCAGGAGGCATCTTCATGTTGGCACTCATCCAGGATCTTCGTTACGGCTTGCGCATGCTGGCCAAGAACCCGGGGTTCGCTGCGGTGGCAGTGATCGCCCTGGCGCTAGGGATCGGCGCCAACACAGCCATCTTCAGCGTCGTCAATGGCGTGCTCCTGCGGCCGCTACCCTACCATGAGCCCGACCGCCTTGTGCGGCTCAGCGAGAATTCGCCCGACTTCGCAACGATGTCCGTCGCCTATCCCAATTTCGTGGATTGGAGGGACCAGAACGGCAGCTTTCGAGGTCTGGCGGCGCTCCGCTGGGAAGACTACGACGTCACCGGAGAAGGGCAGCCCGAGCACCTGAGCGGCAAGATGGTCTCGGCCGATTTCTTCCGCGTCCTTGGTATCAGCCCAGTGCTGGGCCGCGACTTCGATGCCCGGGCAGACCGGCTCGGCGCCCCGCCCGTAGTCCTTATCGGTGGCGGCTTGTGGAGCCGGCGATTCGGTTCAAGCCCGGCCGTTCCCGGCAAACAGCTCATGCTCAACGGACGAAGCTACACCATTGCGGGCGTAGTTCCGGACGGTTTTCAGTTCGAAGGCAAGGCCGACGTCTACACGCTGCTGGAGCAGTGGGACGATATCCTGGCCAGGTCGCGCGAAATGCACCCCGGCATCTACGTCGTGGGGCGGCTCAAACCCGGCGTGACGCAAATTCAGGCGCAATCGGAAATGAGCGCCATAGCGTCCCGCCTGGCCGAAGCCTATCCGAAATCGAATTCCAGGCATGGCATCAACATCGCACCACTCAGGAACGAAATCGTCGGGAACGTCCGCCCCAGGCTGCTGGTTCTCCTGGGCGCGGTGGGCTTTGTGCTCCTTATCGCGTGCGCCAACGTGGCGAACCTGCTCCTGGCTCGCTTCACGAGACGCCAGAAGGAGATTGCCCTCCGCTCCGCCCTCGGCGCCGGGCGCGGCCGCGTGATCCGGCAACTTCTGACCGAGAGCGTGGTGCTGGCGCTTGCCGGTGGCGTCGCCGGGCTGGCCATCGCCCGCTGGGGCACGCAAGCGTTGCTGGCGGCCGTGCCGGGTGGCCTGCCGCGTATGGAGAACATCGGTGTGGACGGTTCGGTGCTCGCCTTTACTCTGGGCGTCTCCCTTCTTACCGGCATCGTTTTCGGGCTGGCTCCGGCGCTGCAAGTCGGGGTGACCGATCTGCACGAGACGTTGCAGGAAGGCAGCCGTGGTTCCTCGACCGGTCACCGGCGGTTGCGCAACCTCCTGGTGGTCTCTGAAGTAGCCGCCGCGCTGGTGCTGCTGGCCGGAGCGGGCCTGATGCTCCGAACCATCTGGAGCCTCGGCCGCATCAATCCGGGCTTCGACCCCGGCCACGTGCTGACCTTTTCAGTGGGCCGACCCCCGGCCAACACGAGCAGTAGCGATCGAATCCTCCAAACCCTCGAGCAGACCGTGGAGCGGATCCAAAGCACTCCCGGAGTGAAGAAGGCCGGGGTGTCCACTTTGATTCCATTAACCGGCAGGGACAACGAGATTCCCTTCTACGTGAACGGACGCCCTCGTCCCACTTCGCAGGGCGACATGTCGTGGGCGCTGTTGTATGCTACCGACCCCGGCTATCTCAAGGCCATGGACATTCCCCTCTTGCGCGGCCGTTACATCGGACCCCAGGATATGCACCGCGGCTCCCACGTCGCAGTGATCGACGAGGTCATGGCTCGCACGGTCTTCCCGAACGAAGACCCGCTCGGCAAGAGCATCCTGGTTGCCGACTTGAGCGGCTCTCTCGGCCCTGAGCTTGCCGTGCCGATGGAGATCGTGGGGGTGGTCGGCCACGTCAGCCATTGGGGGCTGGCTAGCGATGCCGGCGCCCGGGTCCGCAGCGAGCTTTACCTGCCCCTGTCTCAGATCCCGGACCAGTTCATGAAGGACATGGCCGCCTCCAGCGTCTTCGTGGTGCGGACTGGAACCGATCCGCTGGCCATGCTCGCGGCGGTGCGCGGCGCGGTCCTCGATGCCGGCAACGACCAGCCCGTCTACGGAGTGCGGACCATGGATCAGATCGTCTCGGCTTCCATCGCGGACCGGCGCTTCTCCATGCTGCTCCTGGGCATCTTCGCCGGCTTAGCGCTGTTGCTGGCTGGGGTGGGGATCTACGGTGTGATCTCTTACACTGTCGCGCAGCGAACGCGCGAAATTGGCATCCGCATGGCGCTTGGGGCAGGTCAGGCCGATGTGCTGAAGGTTGTCGTCGCCCAGGGCATGCTTCCTGTCTTGGCCGGCCTGGCGATTGGGCTGGCCGCCTCCTTCGGTCTCACCCGCCTCATGGCCGGTATGCTATACGGCGTGAGCGCGGGTGACCCGGTGACCTTCATCGGCGTCGCGCTGGTGCTAGCCGCCGTGGCGCTGATCGCCACCTTGGTCCCTGCCCGCCGTGCCACCCGGGTCGCCCCGGTGGTGGCCTTGCGGTACGAATAACGGCGGCGGTGTTCCAGGCTGCGAGATGCCCTCATGAATGAATGTCGGCAGCCGTGCAACACTGAGAGGCAGCAGGGGGGCGCAGCATTGGCAACCGTTCTGGTTGTAGATTCCGAACCAGTGGTTCGCGACGTTGTTACTGTGATCCTCGTACGTCAGGGCTTCGAGGTCCTGCAAGCGGATAGTCTCAGAGAGCCGATCAACTCTACCGGGAACGCACCGGGCCGATCGACTTGGTGATTGTGAACGATGCGCTTACGGACGGTCGCGCCCCGGAAGTCGTGAAGCGGCTGACGCACGGCCACCCCGAGGCGAGAGTACTCCGGTACTCAGGCTTCCCGCGCGATTTTCTCCTTCGAGAGGGCACGTTAACACCCGAGGAGCCGTTCCTGGAGAAGCCGTTCCGCAGCCAAGAGCTTCTACAGGAGGTTCGCCGGATACTCGGATCATTGCCGGGCGAGCAGAAGCAGCGCCGTGGTGGTGGGAGCGGAACGTAACTCGTAACTGACGCGGGTCAACGGGTGGTGGCCTCGCGCATCAGGCCCCCTTGTGCTCTGACCAGTGCTGCTGCACAATGGGCTCATGAGGGGCGCCGTCCTGCTTTATACCCTTCTCGCGACATTCGGAACATTCGCCGCCTCGGGCCTGCTCGATCTGGGATCTGCGGCGGGAACGGCTGCGGCACTGTCCGGGGCTTCGGGCTTGTGTTGGGCAACTGACTGTCTGAGACGAGTCGGTTCGCAAGTTCGGCGCGAGCGGTTCGGAAACGGCCTAAGCAGGCCCGTGACTCGCCGCCAACGATAAGGTCACACCGAGCGCCGCACATCGCACGAAGCGCTCGGCCATGCGTCCCGACCCAGGCGTTCACAGGCCGAGTAGGACTGATAAGCCCGTCCTTAGGCCGGGCTTCGTTGCCTTGCGGCCAACGCGGCACTTTCGCAAAGGGAGTGATGTCCCGCCGCACGTGCGCGAGTGCTCCAAAGCCTGCGCAATCGCGCCGCGCAGCGCCTTCGCCGAGGGCTTCGTCACGATTCGCGCGCGGGAGAGCATCTCGCACGGAATGTCTTTGGCCCCCGAGTACGCCGTGAGGAACACAACGGGCAACTGGGGAGCAAACTTCCAGGCGCGCCGGACAAGTTCCGGTCCACTGACGCCTGGCATGTCCAGGTCCGTGACCAACAGGTCAATGCATTCAGATCGGAGCATGCCGATGGCGGCAGAGCCGCCTGTCGCCTCAAGCACGTGGTATCCGCTCTCGCGGAGCATCCCACCAATGAGTTTCACTACCTCCGGGATATCATCAACGACGAGAACCGTCGGCTGCATGACACACGCTGTTTTTTGAGATTCCCTCTGCCAGCTTTTCGGGTAAGTCTTTCATCGAATTGCAATTCTGGTGCCAATCGCAAGCTGTTCATTCCGCAGGCTGTCCGGTTCTTCAAGGGATGAACTTTTTACACTCTCCGATCGAAAACTCCGATACGTGCGCCGGATGCCCGGCGAGCATGTTCGGCGCATCGCGACTGCGCTGCGGATGGCTTCACAAGATCAGTGTCCTTCGAGCATGAGCGGGATTCGCGCGGCTCCGGCTTACGACGCAGGCACCTGTGGTAAAACAGACGTTTCCATGACAGCTGTCAAACGTATCGCTCTTCTGGCGCTCTGCGCCGTCACCGCGACGTCCGCTGCGTTCGCCGCCGAGCGACGCGCCAAGAACGTGATTCTATTCCTGGGGGACGCTGGCGGCATCGCCACGCTCAATGCCGCAAGCCTGCACGCGCACGATGCACCGCAGAAGCTCTTTATTCAGCAGATGCCGAACTTTGCGCTCTCGGATACATCCGCCGCCGATAGCTGGGTTACGGACTCGGCAGCGGGAATGACCGCCATTGTCACGGGCCAGAAGACGAACAATGGGGTGATCTCGCAATCGGCCAGCGCGGTGAAAGGCAAAGTGGATGGCGACACTTTGAAAACCATTCTGGAGTACGCGGAAGAGCGCGGTCTCTCGACCGGCGTGATCACGAATACGTCCATCGCGGATGCGACCCCAGCCGCCTGCTATGCTCACTCGAACGATCGTAAGAAGGCGGCGGAAATCTTCTCGCAGATCATTTCGCCCCGCTTCGGAGACGGAGTGGACGTTGTGGTCGGTCGCGGACGGAAAGCGGTTTTCGCCGCCACGGCAGAGGCGGGGCTGGATGTCGATCAAGGGCTGAAGAAGGCTGGGTATGCCCTCTACGAAGATCCCTCTGGCATTCCTGCTGATGGGCGCAAGGTCATGTCCGTGGTGGACGGTTCCTTTGAGGTGGCGCCCACGGTCAAGCGTGCGGTTGAGATTCTCTCGAAGAATCCGAAGGGTTTCTTCCTGATGGTCGAGTGGGACATGCACACCAACAACCTGCAGCGTGGCCTGGACAATGTGGTGGCCATGGACCAGGCCATCCGGCAAACGGCGGAGCAGGTGAAGAACGACACCCTGATTGTCTTCCTGGCGGACCATTCGTTCGATCTGCGCGTGCGCGGGGGGAAGAAAGGACAATCGATGCTGCCGCTGCCCGGCGACGATGAAAAGAAACCCCGCATCCGTGTGGACGATGGCCACACGGGAGAAGAAGTCCTGGTGGCAGCCAAGGGTCCTGGATCAGAGCGGGTCCGCGGGTTCATTCCCAACACGGAAGTATTTCGCATCATGATGGCGGCATACGGCTGGCGCGAAACGCCCGCGAAGAAGTAGACGGGACTTTGGACGCGGGAAGGCCATGCAGAAAGCGTGGCCTCCGGAAGTTCGCGCCGTCGCGAGGAGGCGGAACCGATCGGCGTTGCGGAGCGGTCTAGATGACCATCCTCCGCACACGACCGACGCCGCGCCTCTCCCGAGGACGTAGTTGCCGTCCGCGAGCCGTTGAACAGCGGTTGATTGACCCGGGCAGCCCCTCCGCGGCGTCTTTGGCGACTGCCCGGCAGCCTGTCCCGAACGGCACTGAGAAACTAGCGGGCCACTCGCCGGCGTCTCAGGCGGCCAATGACAATCGCGACGACCCCGATCGTCGCAAACAAGGCCGAGGACGGCTCAGGGACCTCACCCCCGAAACTCGGTTCAGCCAAATCAGCCCCATATTGGAACCGTACGTTGCTGATGTCGCTCTCCGAGAATCCCTGGGATACACCGCCCAGCGAAAAGCTGACGGAACTCTTGATCAGCGGCTGAGCGCCCGTGACCCGCTTATTGCCCGTCAGGGGGTTATCACCCGCGGACGTGATACCGTACTGTATCCCGCCGGGCGAATTGGGCCTGGACCGGTCGCCTCCGGGAAAAGCATTGCCTGGCCCAAACAATCCGAGCCCGGCACTACTGATGCCCTGGGTCACGCTTCCGCCCAGGTACGCCCACTCACCTCCGATCAACCCCATAGAATCCATGCCGCCGAACAAGACGCTGCTTCCATTCCCAACCTGCACGTTGTTCCGCGTGAACATCGGCGCCGCTTCCACATCGAAGAAGACCGCCGTGAGTACGTCAGAAGGAACCAGCACGTCGAACAGTGAAGTGTTCGTCAGTTGAACGATCAACTCGCTCCCGACAACTTGGAACGAGACAGAAGCGGCCAGCGATCCGCTGGAACCGCTAAACACGACAGGCGTAGCATTCAGACCTGCCGTCCCCAAGAGCAAGGTAGCCGCAAACGCGATACCTGCGATTCGTAAATTCAGCATCCCCTCTTACCTTTGCAACTCGCAAACGTACGCTCACGGAACGAGTCCGAAGCGTGCCGAATAGGCCGTTTCGCCGGGCACAGCAGTGCTCTACGCCCAGATGGCAAAGCACGAACCGGCGTTGTGTATGAAAGCTCTAGCGGCCCTGACAGGCCGCTGCCCAGAACAGTGGGAAGATAACTTCATTGTAGAGGAGT
>DATMXS010000476.1:0-9303 GCA_035561355.1 Bryobacteraceae bacterium
CGGACGTCCCAGGCGTCGCATACGGCCACCCACTCATGGCCGCCAACTTCATTCGCCACGTTCATCAGATGCGAACCGCGACCGCCGGTTCCGATGACGCCGAGGCGTACGCGGTCATTTGCGCCGAGCACCCGCGATGCGGATGCGGCCGTTGCCGCACCGGCCAGAAACGTGCGTCGGGATGTCATGCAGTTCTCCCTGTCAGACCGCCGCCCTCTGGGCGTAGCGGCATTCGCGGGCCGCCTCGAACATCGCGACGACGTTCTCGGGCGGCACGTCCGGTTGAATATTGTGAACCGAGGCGACTACATACCCGCCGCCCGGTCCGAGGATATCGAAAATGCGCCTTACTTCGGCGCGCACTTCGTCAGGCGAGCCGTGCGGCAGAATCCGCTGGGTGTCGATGCCGCCCCAAAAGGCGATACGCCCGCCGAACTCGCGCTTGAGGGCAACCGGGTCCATGCTGCGCGCGCGAATCTGGACGGGGTTGAGAGCGTTGATGCCGAGGTCGATGAAGTCCGGGATGTAGCGCCAGACCGAGCCGCAGGTGTGGTACATGATCTTGGCGTGCGTGTGCTTCCGGATAGTCTCGATTACGCGTTCCTGGTATGGGCGGATGAGCTTGCGGTACATCGCGACGGAGCAAACTTCACGGTCCTGCTGCCCGATATCGTCGCCAAACGCGACTACGTCGATGAGGTCGCCCACCTCGGTCAGGGTGCGGTGATTCAAGGCAACCAGGATGTCCGTCACCGCATCCATCAGACAACGGAACAGGTCGTGGTCGCCGCCGAGGTCGTAGAACCAGTCCTCGAAGCCCCGCAGGTATTGCGTGGTGTGGACTAAGTTGAAGCGTGCGTTGTACATCACGGCATAGCCGTAGGCACGGAGAGCGAGGGCCTTTTCGCGGAGACCGCGAGTGATGCCGGGGTCGGTCGGATCGGGCCAGGGATAGCGGGCGATTTTGGTCGCGTCGAGCGGGCCGGCAAGGGGAGAGGCGTCGAGCTCGTAGTAGTGGCACCCGGGCGGCTTCCGGCGGGTGACGCCCCACTCGTCCCGGTAACGGCCGTCGGGGAGTTCCGTATCGGCGCCGCTATCGGCCGCGCCTTGGGAGAAGGCCCGCAGGTCCGCGCCGAGATGCTGGAGGATGCGCTCGTCGACCTGGACGAGCTGCTGCATGCGGTCCACGATGGGGCCGGGCTCGCCGAAGCCGAGGTGGGCACGCAGGCGCTCGTAGGCGGCGACGACCATGCTGGTGAAGCGGGCGGTGCCGAGATCGATGGGGACGCGGTCAGGTTCGCGGAATTCGAGGGCAGCCAGCACGCGCTCGCGATGGGTCATCGGCATCTCCGTGCCATTGTACGCCGCGCGGGCCGCGCATGAAGTAAGCGGGTTCAAGTAATCCGCTTTTCACACAGCCGGCACAAACCGCATACACCGGCTACGGCGCGCGGCGCATCTAACCTGTTAAGGGGAACGCAATGGAGAAGTTCACGTGGGGCGACATCACGCCGAAAGAGGTCTACCTGAGCCGGCGGAAACTGCTGATGGGCGCAGCCGCGGCACTGGCGCTTCCGCTTCGCGGGGGCACCAAGATCGGGAGCCTCGCAAAGAGCCCGTTCAGCACGACCGAGGAGCAGACTCCCTACCAGGACGTCACGACATACAACAACTTCTACGAGTTCGGAACACAGAAGAACGAGCCGGCGCAGCGGGCGAAGAACTTCCGGACCCGGCCGTGGACGGTCAAGGTGGAGGGCGCCTGCGCCAAGCCCCGGACGTTCGATCTGGACGAAGTGCTGAAACTCGCGCCGGCGGAGGAGCGCATCTACCGGCTGCGCTGTGTCGAGGGCTGGAGCATGGTGATCCCCTGGGCGGGATTTTCGCTGTCGGCGCTGCTCAAGCAGGTTGAGCCGCTTTCGAAGGCGAAGTACGTCGCGTTTCAGAGCCTGTATGATCCGAAGCAGATGCTCGACCCGCGGTGGGCGGGCATCCCGCTCCCATACGTGGAAGGGTTGCGGATGGACGAGGCGATGCACCCGCTCACGACCCTGGCCTCCGGTCTCTATGGCGAGTTGCTGCCCAATCAGAACGGGGCGCCGCTACGGCTGGTGGTTCCGTGGAAGTACGGGTTCAAGAGCATTAAATCCATCGTCAAAATCCGGCTGGTGGAGAAGCAGCCGCCGACGACCTGGAACATCTCAAATGCCCGGGAGTACGGTTTCTATTCGAACGTGAACCCGGAGGTGGATCACCCGCGCTGGAGCCAGGCGCGCGAGCGGCGGATCGGCGATTTCTTCAAGCGCAAAACCGTGAAGTTCAACGGGTACGACCAGGTGGCGAATCTTTATGCCGGCATGGACCTCCGCAAGTACTATTAGTCGACCGGCGCGTCCGGCGGCACTCAACGTTCGTCTGTTGAAGCCGTTCGTGTTTGCGGCCTGCCTGATCCCGGCGGGCGTATTGGTGTTCCAGGGGCTCACAGATGGCCTGGGCGCGAACCCGATCGAACGGATTACGCATGCCACCGGCGATTGGACGCTCCGGTTCCTGCTAATCACACTGGCGGTGACGCCTGCACGGCATTTGTTGAAGCGGCCGGAGTTGATCCGATTCCGGCGAATGCTGGGCCTATTCGCCTTCTTCTACGCGTGTCTCCATTTCCTGACCTACGTCTGGCTGGACCAATTTTTCGACTGGGAATCGATCACGCGCGATGTGCGAAAGCGGCCGTTCATTACCGCGGGCTTCGCCGGCTTTGTGATGATGCTGCCGCTCGCAATGACCTCCACCGCTGGGTGGATCCGCAGACTGGGAGGCAAGCAGTGGCGGATGCTGCACCGGCTGATCTACGTGTCGGCGGCGGCGGGTGTGGTGCACTACTGGTGGCTGGTGAAGTCGGATATACGGGAGCCGCTGGCGTACGGGGTGGTGCTGTTGGGGCTGTTGGCGTATCGGGCGTGGGCCGCCGGCGCCACCGCTCCCTCACGGTCGCGGCACGGTTTGCGCACGTGATCGATTGGCGCGGATCGTTGGTTACCGCCGTTCGCGATTTGCGACCAGCGCTTCGATGTTGATCAGTTCGGTCGGGTAATCGCCGGTGTAGCAGGCGTAGCAGTAGTCGAGTTTATCGTCGGCGACGGCTTCACGCAGACCGGTTAGCGACAGATAGCCCAGAGAATCGGCTTCGATAAACCGGCGGATCTGCTCGACGGAGTTGTTCGCCGCGATCAGTTCCCGCTTCGTAGGCGTATCGACGCCATAGAAACACGGTGACTTCGTCGGCGGACACGAGATCCGCATATGCACCTCGCGGGCTCCGGCATTGCGCACCATGCGTACAATCTTGCGGCTGGTGGTGCCGCGGACGATGGAATCGTCCACCAGGATCACGCGCTTGCCTTCGATCAGGTGGCGCACGGGGTTGAGCTTCAGCTTGACGCCGAAATCGCGGATGGCCTGCGAGGGCTCGATGAACGTCCTGCCGATATAGTGGCTGCGAATGAGGCCGTGGCGGAACGGGATGCCGCTTTCCGCAGCGTATCCGAGCGCGGCCGCGACGCCGGAATCGGGTACCGGAACGACCACGTCGGCTTCGACCGGGGTCTCGCGGGCGAGCAGGCGTCCAAGGTTTTCGCGTGATTCCTGAACGGAGCGGCCGAACACGATGGAATCCGGACGGGAGAAGTAGACGTGTTCGAACACGCACTGCGCACGGTTCTGCGGCGGGCAGTACTGTTCGCGCGTCAAGCCTTCCGGACCCGCTATTACCATTTCGCCCGGCTCCACTTCGCCCATGTAGACGGCGCCGATCAGGTCGAACGCGCAGGTTTCGGAAGCGAAAACGTAGGACTTGCGGCCGCCCGAAAGCTCCATCTGACCCATGGCGAGGGGACGGAAGCCGTGCGGGTCGCGTGCGACGATGACGCGGTCCTGTGCCAGGAAAACCGCCGAGAAGGCGCCTTCCAGATGCAGCAGCGCCTCACGCAGCGCAGCGGCAATGGTGCGCTCGCGGGAGCGGGCCACCAGGTGCAGGATCACTTCAGTGTCACTCGACGCCTGAAAGATGGACCCGGTGCCTTCGAGATCACTGCGCAGTTCCGCTGCGTTGGTGATGTTGCCGTTGTGCGCCACCGCGATGCGGCCCTTGTTGCACTGCACTGCGAACGGTTGCGCATTGCGGACCGAGGTGTCGCCGGCGGTGGAGTAGCGCGTGTGGCCGATTGCCATGGCCCCGGGCAGGGTTCCGAGCACCTCCGGACGGAAGATGTCGGCGATGTACCCCATTTGTTTGTGGGTGTAGATCTCGCGCCCGTCGCTCGAGCAGATTCCGGCGCTTTCCTGGCCGCGGTGCTGAAGCGCGTACAAGCCGAGGTACGCGAGGTTGGCAGCCTCGGGATGACCGTAAACGGCGACGACCCCGCACTCCTCGTGAAACTTGTCGTGCATCTTAGCCCTTGAGAGCCTTCTCGAGCGCCCCCGCCCATGCGGTATGCAGCCCGGCAATCTCACAGTCTACCAACGCTTCCCCTCTGTTCCGGATTCGGAGGCGGCCCTCCGAAGTCTCACCGATCACGACAGCCTCAACGCCGTGCCCCGCTGCGATGCGGAGCACTTCGTCCGGATTCGCGGTTGAGATCAGGACGCGGGACGGCGCCTCGTGGAATAGGACGAACTCGGGCCGCAATTCACTCATCAGGTTCACGGTTGCGCCGGTGCGGCTGGGACCGAAGCAGGATTCGGCGAGCGCCACCGCAAGGCCGCCGTCACTCAAATCGTGCGCGGATTCCGCAAGGCCGGCGTTTACCACTTCCCGGGTCGCTACCTGAACGCGCTTCTCGTATTCCATGTCGAGCGCCGGCGGCAGGCCCCAGAGCTGCTTCAGTATGACCTTGGCGTATTGCGTGCCGCCGAACCGTGTGTCGTCGCAGTTTCCGGGACCGCCGAGTAGCACCAGCTTGCGGCCGGGCGCCTTGAAGTCGATCGTTACGGGAGCGGCGGTCTTCATGAGGCCGACGATGCCGAGCACGGGGGTCGGGAAGATCGGCTCACCGAGTGTTTCGTTGTAGAGGCTCACGTTGCCGCCGGTGATGGGCGTTTCGAAGAATGCACAGGCATCGGACATGCCTTCAATGGCTTCGACGAGCTGGGCCATGATGTCGGGCCGCTCGGGGTTGCCGAAGTTAAGGCAGTTCGTAGCGGCGACGGGCTCGGCGCCCACGACAGACAGATTGCGGCAGCATTCGGCTACCGCGAGCTTCGCGCCTTCGCGCGGGGACAAATACGAGTAACGGCCGTTGCCGTCGAGCGCCATCGCGACCGAAGAATCGGTTTCCTTGATACGCAATACGGCGGCGTCGCCGCCCGGACCCTGCAAGGTGTTGGTGCGCACCATGTAGTCGTACTGCTCGAAGATCCAGCGCTTGGAGCAGAGATCGCCCGAGGCAAGCAGGTCGGTAAGGTCGAGCTCGAGCGAGCCCGAACGGAACCCTGGGGCATCCATCGGCACGAGGCGGCGCGGTTCGGTGTACGGCCGGTTGTAAATCGGGGCCTCATCGGCAAGGGCCCGGTTGGAGATCTCGGCGACAACCTTGCCGTTCTCTCTTACGCGGAGCAGGCCGTCATCCGTGACGACGCCGATCTCGACTGCATCCAGGCCCCACTTCCGGAACACCTGGAGAACCTCTTCTTCGCGGCCCTTGTCCGCGACGAGCAGCATGCGCTCCTGGGACTCGGAGAGCATGATCTCGTAAGGCGTCATGCCGGTCTCGCGCTGCGGAACCTTGTTCAGGTCGATCTCGATTCCGACGTTGCCGCGGCTGCCCATCTCGCAGGTGGAGCAGGTGAGGCCGGCGGCGCCCATGTCCTGAATGCCGACCACGGCGCCCGTGTGCATGGCTTCGATACACGCTTCGAGCAGGAGCTTCTCCATAAATGGATCGCCCACCTGCACGTTGGGGCGCTTCTGCATGGACTCTTCGGTAAACTCGGCTGACGCCATGGAAGCGCCGTGGATGCCGTCCTTGCCGGTCTTGGCGCCCACATAGATCACCGGGTTGCCCACGCCCTCGGCGCGAGCGTAGAAAATGTCCTTCTTTTTGATGACGCCGAGCGCGAAGACGTTGACGAGGTTGTTGCCGTTGTAGCAGGGCTCAAAGATGCACTCGCCACCAACCGTGGGAACGCCGAAGCAGTTGCCGTAATGCGCGATGCCGCTCACGACGCCCTCGACGATGCGGCGATTGCGCGCGCCGTTCTCGGGATCGTCGAGCGGGCCGAAGCGGAGCGAATCCATCACGGCAATCGGCCGAGCGCCCATGGTGAAGATGTCGCGCAGGATGCCGCCGACGCCCGTGGCCGCACCCTGGAAAGGCTCGATGAAGCTCGGGTGGTTGTGCGACTCGATCTTGAAAGCGATGGCCCAGCCGCCGCCGATGTCGATGATGCCGGCGTTTTCGCCCGGACCCTGAACGACGAGTTTGCTGCGGGTGGGGAGCTTTTTCAGGTGGACGCGAGAGCTCTTGTAGGAGCAGTGCTCGCTCCACATGACGCTGAAGATACCCAGTTCGGTATAGGTGGGCTCGCGGCCGAGGAGCTCGACGATCTTGTCGTACTCCTCCTGCGACAACTGGTGGGTAGCGATGAGTTCGGGAGTAATCGTCATAGCGGCTGGTGGCCTGTGGCTAGTAGCTCGTGGCCTACACGCGGCAGGCCAGGTTCTTGACCATGGATTCGAACACGACGAGGCCGTCGGTGGATCCCATCAGAGGATCGGCGGCGCGCTCCGGGTGGGGCATCATGCCGAGCACGTTGCGGCCTTTGCTGAGAATGCCCGCGATATCGCGGAGCGAACCGTTGGGGTTGTCCGCGTAACGGAAAGCGACGCGGTCCTCGGCTTCGAGCATGTCGAGCGTGGGCTCGTCGGCGACGTAACAGCCCTCGCCGTGGGCGATCGGTACGGTGTAAATGCGGCCCGCTTCCGTGGCTGAGGTGAACGGGGAGTTCTGAGTGGCGGCGCGGAGCCCTACGGGTTTGCAGATGAACTTGAGGCCGCGGTTGCGGATGAGGGCTCCGGGAAGCAGGCCGGTTTCGACCAGGATCTGAAAACCGTTGCAGATCCCGAGGACGAGACCGCCATCGGCGGCAAACTTTTTCACGGCGCCCATGATCGGCGAAAACTTGGCGATGGCGCCGCAGCGGAGATAGTCGCCGTAAGAGAATCCTCCGGGTAGGACGATGGCGTCGCAGTCGCCCGTACGTGGGGAGTCATGCCAAAGGAATTCGGCCTGGTGCCCTAGGTTTTGCGAGACGGCGTAGAAGGCGTCGTGATCGCAGTTGCTGCCTGGAAAGACTACGACTCCGAATTTCATGAGGGAGTAAACCAGTGTACCACCGAGTGGAAATTCGACCTTACAAACACTGCCTGAAACGCGCGCGGCAGCGGCTAAGACAACAGAAAAGCAGGAGGAGCGTGCCGCCCGCGATTGCCGGGACAACTCGGACGGCCAGGTTGAGCTTTATCCGGAAGCTGAACTAAGAGGAACTCGTTAGTGCGCGGCGGCGGCCGCGGGGGCTGCCTTGGCCTTGCGCCGTGTCGCACGCTTTTCAACCGGCGGCTGCCGGTCGCTCTTCTTCAAGTTGGGCATCACGATCGGGGTCACGAACTTTTTCTCACCGTGATCGTCGAACTTGATGACGATGTGATCCTCGTTGCAGGAGAGCACCGTGCCAAAACCGAACTTCTGGTGCTCCACCTGAGCGCCCTGCGGGTAAGCCGTTCTGATTCCCATCTGTATCTATATTAGCAAACCGGGAAATCATTGTCGAATTAGGATGTTTTAACCTGTTTGGATGTGCCGCGAAGTGTTTGTTATAGAAAGGCTTATCTGCGCAGGGAAACGGGTTCGGCCGGGAGCTATACTGGAAAGATTTCTGTACCCTCGGAGCAGGAAGGACTCGTCCGAAAACCGATGACACGCCGGATCGCAGTACTCATGACGCTGGCCCTCGCGTCGGCCGCTTTCGCGGCCTCGCCGCGCCTGGGCAGGTACGCGCTGGTGCTGGAGGAACCCCCGGTCGCAAGGCAGATCGCTTCCAGGGCGGAATTGGACAGCCCGGCCGCAAAGGCAGCCGCCGCCCGAATTCAGGCGAAGCAGGCGGCATTGAAGGCCGAATTGAAGCAGCGGGGCGTGGCCGTGACGGGCGCCACGCAGATCGTGTTGAATGCGGTATTCGTGCAAGCCGGTCCCAATGACGCGCAGAAACTGAGGGGCCTGGGCGGGGTCAGCCGCTCCGTGTATCTGCCGCCGGCGCACCGCTCCCTGGATGCGGCATCCACACTCATTAAGGCGCCGCAGGCCTGGACCGCGATCGGCGGGATGCAGTCGGCTGGCACCGGCGTAAAAATCGGCATTCTCGACACAGGCATCGACCAGACGCACCCGGCGTTCCAGCAGGCGTGCACGGGCGGCCCATCGCAGCCCTTCTGTTCGGGAGACGACTGTAAGTACACGAACGGCAAGGTGATCGCGGCGCGGAGTTACGTGCGGTTCATGGCGGCCGGTTGGACGGCCAAGCCTGAGGAAACGTCGCGGCCGGACGACCTGAGCCCCCGGGACCGGGACGGCCACGGGACCGCATTGGCGATGATCGCAGCCGGGAATACCGTGCAGGCCCCCGGCGCGACCCTGACGGGCGTGGCGCCGCAGGCATGTCTCGGGAACTACAAGGTTTTCGGCTCCCCGGGTGTCAATTCGTACGCCTCCTACGACGCGGTGATTCAGGCACTGGACGACGCGTACAGCGACGGCATGGACATCGTTTCCCTCTCGTTCGGCAACGCGCCACTATACGGTCCGCTGGACCAGATGAAAAGCGTTGGTTGCGGTGTCACTGGTCAGACGCCGCCGGATACGTACTGCGACCCTCGCATCGAGGCGATCGAAAACGCTTCGAAAGGCTCCAACGGGATGACCGTCGTGGTGGCCGCGGGCAATGGCGGCGATCTGGCCCTGGACAGTCAAGGCTACGGCGCGGAGGCGCTGAACAGCGTCGATTCGCCCGGCACGGCGCCCTCGGCGATCACGGTTGGCGCTTCCACCAATTCGCATGCCTGGCGCGAATCGGTGCAGGTGACTGGTACCGACGTCCCGGGCTCGCTGCAAAAGATTGCGGCGCGGTTCGGCGATGGCGTCCGTCCGGGCGGTCCGATGGCCCCCTGGCCGATCCGGGATGCGGGCGCTATCGGCGACCCGCTGGCGTGCTCATCGTTCCCGGCCGATTCGCTGCGGGATGCGATCGTGC
>DATMXS010000477.1:0-4315 GCA_035561355.1 Bryobacteraceae bacterium
CCAGCGCCTGGACGGTACTTGCGACCGCCGCGAGAACGTCACCTGCGCGCTCGATTCCTACATGGTGCCGATCGTGGCCGCAATTGAAGAGGCTACGCAGGGAAGTGGCCCGTGGGAGACGAACGTGATTGACTTGTCGCCCTCGGCGCCGCGGCGATAGGGATTGACGCGATTTGTGGCCGGAGGGAGCTTCGGACCACTATTGGGCGCCGCGCTTGAACGACGGGCTTGATTTATCGGGCACACTGCTCGGCGCGACACCCGTGCCTATGCTGTGGCGATTCTCGGGGCCGGATCGACCTGCCGGCCGGGTAGTACGGCGGCTCAGCTAACGATCGCTCGGGAACACGAGCTATCTGTGTGCACTCCGCGTGAAGCACCGTTGATGACTGATACGAGATCTTTATTTTCAAATATGCGTACTCCGGTCCTTTTCATTGCACTGGGGATCATTCTTCTGGCTGCGGCGCCAGTCGCGAACGCGCAGGATGCCAACGAGCTTTGCGCGGGATGTCATGAGGTCGGCAAGACGGTGCAGGCTTCGGTTCACGGGAAGGTGGACTGCGCTTCCTGTCACGTGAAGCACGAGGAGTATCCGCATCCGGCGAACGCCGCAAAACCGGCGTGCGTGACATGCCACTCACAGCAAGTCGCCGATCACGCGCGCAGCGTACACGGCCAGGCCGTGAAGAAAGGCAACTCGGCCGCGCCCGATTGCGCGGTTTGCCACGGCGCCGCGCATGAAGCAAAACCTGCCCGCTCGGCAGAGTTCCGCAAGAACGTCGCCGAGACCTGCGGTATGTGCCACACCGAGGTGATGGAGCAGTTCAACGCCAGCGTGCACGGGAAAGCCGCCGCCGCAGGCACGCACGATGCGCCGGTGTGTACGAGTTGCCACGGCGAGCACGCGATTCTGTCGCCGAGCAACCTAGCCTCCACGGTCAACGCCGGTCACATCCGCGAAACCTGCGCCAACTGCCATGGCAACGTGAAACTCGCGAAGAAGTTCGGATTTCCGGCAGACCGCGTTGTGACCTTCGACGCGTCCTTCCACGGTCTCGCCGCCAAGAGCGGATCGCAGACGGTCGCGAACTGCGCAAGCTGCCATGGCGTGCACAACATCCGGCCATCCAAAGATGCGAAGTCGTTGACGAACGTGAAGAACCTGCCGCAGACATGCGGACAGTGCCACCCGGGCGCGGGCACGCGGTTCGCGTTGGGTCCTATTCACCAGGTGGAAGGCGGCAAGACGGAGCACGCGGCCGTGAAGTGGGTGCGCGCGGCGTACGCGATTCTGATTCCTTTAACCATCGGCTACATGCTGATGCACAACTTGGGCGACTTCATCCGCAAGCTGATCGCCCTGCGGTTCCGCGGGCGCCCCAGGCGGGCCTACGTGAACGGCCCCAAGGAAGTGCGGATGTACGGTTTCGAGCGCGTGCAACACGCCCTGATGGCCAGCTCCTTTATCGTGCTGGTGTGGACCGGATTCGCGCTGAAGTACCCGGGTGCGTGGTGGGCGTGGCCGCTGGCCGTGTGGGAAAGCTCGTATCCGCTCCGCGGGGTGGTCCACCGGATCGCTGCTGTTGTCTTCGTGCTGATGGCGGTAGTCCACGTTGGCTCGCTGGTCTTCAGCCGCCGCCTTCGCGACCACTGGAAAGAGATGATCCCTGTGCGCCGCGATGTCAGCGAAACCATCCTGAATTTCGCATACAATATCGGGCTGACGAACAAGAAGCCGCACAGGTCCTCGCACAGTTACGTGGAGAAGATGGAATACTGGGCTGTGATCTGGGGCGGCGTCGTAATGGCGTTCACCGGCCTGGTGCTCTGGTTCAATACCTGGTCGCTCACATGGCTGCCGCTATGGATGATGGACGTCGCAACATCCATCCACTTCTATGAAGCAGTCCTCGCGACGCTCGCGATTATCGTGTGGCACTTCTACGGCGTCATTTTCGACCCGGATGTCTACCCGCTCGAGACCGCTTTCCTCACCGGCGTTTCCGTGAAGGAAGAAGACGGCGAGGACGCGGCGCAAACCGAGGCGATTGAATTAGTGGTAGATAAAGACAAATAGGCCCGATTGCCGAAGCAGTCGCGAGGCAAGGGTTCGGAGGGTTGAGTAATGACGTCAAAGGTCCGCGCCTGGCTGTTGCCGGTCGTACACCTGAGTAATAACTGGATCAGCAGGATTGGCGTGGCGCTGGTCACCACCGCCACCGTCCTATTCATGTTCCTGCTGCCGAGCACGTTGCACTCGGAGGTGAATCCGTACCTGGGCATTGCGTCTTTTCTTGTACTGCCTGGGATATTTTTCTTAGGTTTGGCGCTCATCCCGCTCGGTATCTGGCTGCGGCGCCGGCGTGAGAAGCGCGCGGGAACGTATCCGACTTCCTTCGCTCAGGTCACGGCGCGCACCGGCGAGCTCCGGAAGTTGCTCGTCTTCATCGGCGTAATGACCGTGGTGAATGTCGTGCTCGGCGGGCTGCTGACATACCGCGCCGTGCACTATATGGAGAGCGTGAGTTTCTGCGGTAAGGCGTGCCACAGCGTGATGGCGCCCGAGTATGCGGCGTATGTGAACTCGCCGCATGCGCGTGTCGCCTGTGTCGCATGCCACATCGGGCCCGGCGCGTCATGGTTCGTGCAGAGCAAGCTGTCGGGCTCATGGCAGGTGATCTCCGTGAACCTGAACTTGTACCCGCGGCCGATACCCACTCCGATCGAGAATCTTCGCCCGGCGCGCGAGACCTGCGAAGGTTGCCACTGGCCGCAGAAATTCGGTTCGGACCGTCTGCGTATCATCAACAAATACGCTGAAGACGAGGCGAACTCGCTGACCAGGACTGTGCTGCTGATGCACATCGGCGGTGGCCGCCAAGGGCGCGCAATCCATGACGCGCATCTCGGTTCGGGGGTCGAGATCTCCTACTGGCACACAGACCAGAAACGGCAGCAGATCCCGCGCGTGGAATATCGCAATACGCAAACCGGCCGCACCACGCTCTATAAGACGGAAGAAGACAAGGGCGGGGGAGAGCGCCGGCTGATGGATTGCGTCGATTGCCACAACCGGCCGACCCACACGTTTGAGATGCCGGAAGCCGCCGTGGATCGCGAGATGGCGTCCGGGGCGATTCCGGATCTGCCCTTCATCAAGAAGACGGCGGTGGAGCTGCTCAAGAAGGAGTACCCGAGCCAGGAAGCCGGCGCGCGGAGCATTATCGAGGGCGTCGAAGCTTTCTACAAACAGAATTACGCCCAGGTCGCGAGTGGCAAGGGGAAGGCCGTCAGCGCCGCGGGGCAGCGGATCGCCGCAATCTACAACCGCAATGTGTTCCCCCAGATGCGCGTGAAGTGGGGCACGTACGCGAACAACATCGGCCACAATGACTTCCCGGGCTGTTTCCGCTGCCATGATGAGATGCACACGGCTGCGGGCGGCAAAACCATCTCGCAGGACTGCAATAGTTGCCACGAGTTGCTCGCGCAGGACGAGCCATCGCCCAAGATCCTGGTGGACCTCGGTTTCGCAAAGAGCCCGGAAACACCAAAACCGTAGGGGTGCGCGGCATGAAAGCGGAAGTCATGCTGCGCGACGCCCCTAGTCCTCGAATCGGCCGTTGAGGTGAGAACAGCGTAAAGTCATAATCGAGTTGGCGCCGCGGACGGCCCCACGACCGCCGCACTTTCGAGTCAGGCACCTGATGCGGCCGCGCCCGTTGCCATCAGCCCGCCTCCCCCACTAGACTGGTCGTTGCAGCCTCGCGCCAAGAGGGCCCTTAGCTCAGCGGTTAGAGCAGCGGACTCATAATCCTAGACTTGCCTGTTATCAATGACTTAGGGGTGGGCATAGTAACCCGCTGTAAGCGGTGATACATGGTGCTAACCCCTTCTACTTTTCAAGCCCTTCCGTCCCTTCCCGCGCGTCCGACACACCCGTCCCGTATCACCGTTTAGCAACCCTTCTGTGTGTGGGGTAGGCATAGCAGTGGGCATAGTCGGGCGGGCTCGCCGCCGCCTTCCCGTCCCCATCCGAGGCTGACCACTGCACCCCAATATCGGGCGCTCAATCGAAACCGACCCCAATATCTTGCATGGTGCAGTTGACGAATGGTGAAAGCTGGTTATAATAAGTGAAATGAGACCTGAAAGCCCGAAAGCGGTTGAACCGGCCGTGGCGCTAACGATTCATGAGGCTGCGCGCCGGTTGAACGTTCACCCAAACACGGTTTATCGTTGGGCGCAGGCCGGCACCATCCCTGCGCGGAAAATTGGCGGCGTGTGGAGGATCGACCCCGCAACACTGGAC
>DATMXS010000478.1:0-7381 GCA_035561355.1 Bryobacteraceae bacterium
GAATGCCGCTTACCTGACGGACCACAGCGATATTCCGGCGGCTTCGCTTGAGTTGCTGCACGGTCTCGACGTGCTCTTTCTTGACGCTTTGCGCCGCATCCCGCACCCGACCCACACCACGCTTTCGCGCGCGCTTGAATACGTGGAGGAGTTGCGGCCGCGGCGCGCGTTCTTCACGCATATCTGCCATGACCTGTCGCATGAGGAAACGGAGCGCGAGCTGCCGCCCCATGTCCACCTCGCGTACGATGGACTCCAAATCGCGGTGGAGGCGGGCGAGTGAAGGTCTACCGCTCGCTCGACGAGATTGATCACGGCTTCGGCCCCTGCGCCCTCACGATCGGTAACTTCGATGGTGTACACGCCGGCCACCGTCGAATACTGAGGCGTGTCGCGGCCCTGGCTCGCGAGCGCGGCTGGAAGGCGTCGGCAATGACGTTTCATCCACACCCGCTCAAGATCGTCGCGCCCGAACGCGCGCCGAAGCTCCTGAGCACTCCCGAGGAGCGCATCGCGATCATGGCCGAGGAGGGCATCGGGCAGGTTCTCATCCTGCCGTTCACGCCGGAACTGATGCGCATGTCGCCCGAGGAATTCGCGCAGAGCGTCGTATGCAATCGCCTTGAGGCCAAAGCGGTTCTGGTGGGCGGGAACTTCCGCTTCGGGCACCGTCACGCAGGTGACACTGCCATGCTGGCGGAGTTCGGCCGCCGCTGCGGTTTCGCCGTGGAAGCGGTGCCGCCAGTGACGGTGAGGGGCCGGATCGTCTCCTCGAGCGAGATCCGGAGAGTTGTCGGGGCAGGCCGCGTTGCGCTCGCAGCACGATTACTGGAGCGGCCGTTTGTGCTCTCCGGCTCGGTGGTGAAAGGCCGTGGGGTCGGTTCCAAACAGACCGTCCCTACACTGAACCTGGAGCCGGAGACCGAGGTGCTGCCCGCGACGGGCGTCTACGCCACGCGCACACTTGATGCGGACGGCACGCGGTGCTGGGATTCGATTACGAACGTAGGCTACCGGCCCACCTTTGACGACGCCTCCGGACTGACCATCGAGACGTACCTGATGGACCCGCTTGAAGGAGCGGCGCCGCAACGGATCCGAGTGGCCTTTCTCACCCGCCTTCGCGAGGAACGCAAATTCGCCAACCCGGACGATTTGAAGGTGCAGATTCTGAAGGACGTGATGCGCGCGAAGAGGTTTTTCCGGAGGATCGAAGGGAAGGTCTGAGAACGAAGGAGCGAGGAGCGAGCACGCGACGCTGCCCGAAGCGCACTGCTCGCGCCTCTGACTCCTTGCTCCTTCTGCTCTTTACCTCGACCTTCCGCCTGCCGCTCCGCCACCCGGACGGGGACTCGAGCTCGCAGCCGGCGCCGGCGACGGTGAAGCCGCGCCTGCACTCGCCGCTGCAGACACAACGCCCGAAACGCCGGACGGTGCCTGCGAAACTGCGCGCGGTCCGGAGTTCATGTCGCCCCACCCACGGCCGCCGCCGCCCACCGGCACGCTCACGCGCGGAGGGTTGTACACCATGTATACACTTTGCGGGCTCCAGTACCGGTGCCCCCAGAAGCTGTTGTACACACCCTCGTAGGGCACATAGGTGAACATCCCGAAGTACGGATTCCACAGCCAGTTGGAGTTCGCGAATCCGCTTCCGCGCAAACTCTGGCTGTGGGCAGCCGAAAGATTGGCCATGGCGAAGTACTCGCCGCGGCGCTTGGCCCACCGGAACAACGCGTCGCCGGTTTCTTTGTCGAACTTCTCCGCGACCGCGGTCCCGTCCAGCATGAGGAGCCGGGAGCGCTTCACGCGCTGCACTTGCCCGCCCTCATCCACGGCGGCCTCGCCGTCGTACACCATTAGCCGCACGGGCTCGGCATCCAGCCGGTAGACGCCCGGCTTATCCAGCGTCACCACAGCGTTGCCGGCCATCACCGTGACAGCGTTTCCATCGGGCAGTTCGGCTGCCTCCAGGAGCACCGAACCTTTGGTCAGCTTCAGGCGCGTGTCGGAGAGGCGATTCGACAGGAGCGACATCTCGCTCTGTTCGCCGAGCCACAGGAAGACACCGGGGGTCATCAGAAGCTCGGCACGGCCCTCAGTAGAGGACAGGACCGAGTTCTCTTTCATTTGTGGGTATTCGGCGAACTTGGGTTCGACGGCCTTACCGTCCAGCAGAACCTTACCTTCGACGTAATGGATCAAGCCAGCCTTGGCCGATATCACTTGCTGGCCAAGTAGCGAGCCGGCGGCCAGTGCCGCCAGCGAAACCAGGCATATGGCAGGTTTCATGGCTATAAGTCTGCTCCGGCACACTGACGCGTGTCAATTGAGGAAGGTTGCGGAAAAGAAGCGAGGAACTAGGAGCCAGGAGGAACAACGAAGGATGCTCCCACGTGTCGACCCATACGTATGCCGTCTTGGACGCCGCAGGTCGCGATTCGCGTTCTAGCTCCTCGCTCCTCAGCTCCTGCCCCGAAACTCCATCGCCCCGAACGTCACCGCGCTCGCATCATCGATGTTCCATTGCCCGTAGCGCAGTAGCTTTCCGCGCGCCTGCGGGACAGCGCTCAGAAATGTGTAGAGCGGCGACGAGCCACACCATTTCAGGCTGTCCCGGTTCTCCTGAACAGCGCTCCAGAAGCCGCGCGCGTCGCCCGATTCAAGATGCCCGATCCGGCGGCGATCCGCTTCGGCCACCTCCTCCATCGCGGGCTCGCCCATTTGTGCTTCGAATGGATCCCCGTACCGCCGGCCCATGTGCGCCATATCGATGCCGAGCACCCAGAAGAGCCGCGCCGCCTCACGCGCCGCAATTTCTCCAAGTCCGCCCAGGAAGCGCCGCACGTTGTCGTCGTCCTCCGGCTTGCCCCCTTCGTAGATGCTGTGCGCGAACGGCCCGCACAGAACCGGCACGATCCTGACATCGCCGCCAAACAGCTGCTGGAGGAAGAGCACCTGGAACTCGATGGAGTGCTCCACCGCGTGGCAGTAGTCCTCCATCTTAACCGCGCCGCCGCCCGCCTTCTCGAGTTCGTCCACCAGCGCGGTGTTCGTGCGCGTCTGGCCAAGCGGAGTCACGAATGACTTGCGCGTGAGGCCGAAACGCTCGGGCTCGCCATAGTGGGATGTGCCCAGGATGATGAACGTGCGGTCCCGCAGATCCGCCGCCAACGAGCCGTAGGCGTCGCCGTAGCATGTGGCGGCGGGTTCCAGGCTCGCGTGCGGAGCCGCAATCCCCACCAGGCCGTTCGATGTCGGAGGCTCTTTCGGCAGCCATCCTGCCAGCATGGCTGCGAGTTCGTCGCGTACTCCCGGATACCCTTCACCAGCCAGCAGGGGTTCGCGAATGGACGCGGCGCTGAACGCCTCATGACAGCGCCCCTTCAGAGACGCATACGTCTCGTCATCAAGGAAGCCGGCGTCGCTCAGGCTCTTGCGCAGGCCCGCTATGATCTCGCCCACTCGCAGATCGCCAGTCAGTTCCAGCAACTGCGCCCGCAGATCCGTCTCGCTCGATTGCCCGTCGAAGAGGTGGAGGCATTGAACCAGAAGCGGAGGCACAATCAGGGCCGCCTCCGAGTAATGATACGGATCCCGCATAAGCAGCCCGGGCCGGTCCGGAACGGGAGAGGGCATGAGGTCCAGATCCATCCGGAGCCGCGGCAGGGTATCGGCCATGCACCAATCATACATGGGCGGCTGACGCCTGAACTCCTGCTCAGTTCCCCGCCCGGCCGTTTACATTACGGGTTAATATGAGAGTTCCCCATGGAAATCTCCCGCCGCTTCCTCCTGGCCGGACTGTCGTTCGCTCCTGCACTCGCCGAGGCTGCGCCCCAGCGGAGCCCAAGCGCTACGGGCACACGCGCATTTTCGGCATCCGCGAAACTCGATGCGATCATCAAGGAGGCGATTCAGGACGACCTGATTCCCGGCGCCGTGCTCATCGTCGGGCGCGGCGGCCGCATCGTCCATCGCCGCGCATACGGCTTCCGGGCGGTCGAACCGCGGCGCGAGCCGATGACCGTGGATACCGTCTTCGACATCGCCTCGCTCACGAAGGTTGTGGCCACCACATCCGCTATCGCGAAGCTCTTCGAGGCCGGCAAGCTCCGCCTGAACGATCGCGTCACCCAATACCTTCCTGAGTTCCAGGGCGGCGACAGCCCGATCACCGTCCGCAATCTGCTCACCCACTTCTCCGGGATGCGGCCGGACGTTGACCTGAAGCCCGTCTGGAGCGGCTACGACACCGGCGTGAAACTCGCGCTGGCAGACCGGCCGATCGCGCCTCCGGGTTCGCGGATGATCTATAGCGACATCAACTTCATCCTGCTTGGGGAGATCGTGCGCCGCGTCTCGGGCAAGCCACTGCCGGATTTCGTTCGGGAAAACGTATTTGCACCGCTCGGGATGCGGCTGACGATGTTCCAGCCGCCTGACGCGCTACGCCGCCGCATCGCCCCGACAGAACGTGTGGATGGCGTGATGCTCCGCGGCATCGTCCATGACCCCACCACGCGCTACATGAACGGGATCGCCGGGCATGCCGGCGTGTTCAGCACCGCCGACGACCTGGCCCGTTTCGCCCAGATGATGCTCGATCAGGGCCGCCGCGCAGGTGTTCGGGTGTTCTCACCCGCGACGATCGAGAAGTTCACGACGCCACAGACGCCCCCCGATCAGCCGGTTCTCCGCGGCCTCGGCTGGGACATGGATTCCCCGTTCTCCGGCAACCGCGGCGAACTCTTCCCGATCGGCTCGTACGGGCACACCGGCTTCACCGGCACCTCCCTCTGGATCGATCCGGTTTCGAAAAGCTACGTAATCCTGCTCGCGAACTCCGTCCACCCGCATGTCCGTCCCGCTATCACCAGCCTGCGCGGACGCGTTTCAACGGTCACAGCGGCTGCGGCCGGTATCGTCCATCCCGGTATAAGCCTTACCGGCTACAACGAGGCCTACATCGGCAACGGCGTGCCCCGCGTCGTCGCGCGCAACGTACAGGTGCTCACCGGGCTGGACACGCTGGTCACTGACCGCTTCAGCAAGCTCGCGGGCAGGCGCGTCGGGCTCATCACAAACCACACCGGACTCGACCGCGATGGCCGCCGCAACCTCGACCTCATGGTCGAGGCCCGGGTGAACGTGGTTGCCGTTTTCTCGCCGGAGCACGGTCTGACCGGGAGCGAAGACCACGAAAATATCGGGCACGGGAAGGATGCCGCCACAGGCGTCCCCATCTGGAGCTTGTACGCGGGTAAGGACCGTCGTCCCACCGACCAGATGCTGCGCGGCGTGGATACCCTTATGTTCGACATCCAGGACATCGGCGCCCGCTTCTACACCTACGTCACTACCATGGCGTACGCGATGGAGGAGGCCGCTCGCCGCCGTATCCCGTTCTGGGTTTTGGACCGCCCCAACCCGATCACCGGGACGCACATCGAAGGCCCGCCGCTCGATGACGACCTGCGCTCCTTCGTCGGCTACATGGATATGCCGCTCCGGCACGGTCTGACTGCAGGCGAGCTCGCGCGCATGTTCAATGCGAAGAACCGCATCGGTGCAGACCTGACCGTCATTGAAGTACAGGGTTGGAACCGCGGCGACTGGTTCGATTCCACCGGACTCGTGTGGACGGACCCCTCGCCCAACATGAGGTCGCTCACCGCAGCGCTCCTGTACCCCGGAGTCGCGATGATCGAATACGCGACGAACTTCTCCGTCGGTCGCGGCACCGATGCTCCCTTCGAGCAAGTAGGCGCAGATTGGATCCGCGGGCGCGATCTTGCCGGCGAGTTGAACACGCGCTTCATCCCCGGCGTCCGGGTCTATCCCACTCGCTTCACTCCCGCCAAGGACGCCAAGTTGGGCGGACTCGTTGCGGAAGGCGTCCGCTTCGTCATCACCAGCCGGGAAGCGTTCGACAGCGCCCGGCTCGGTGTGGAGGTTGCAGCGGCGCTGCAGCGGCTTTATCCGGGGAAGATCAACCTCGAAGAGAACTTGCGGTTGATCGGCAATCGACGAACCGTGGACCTCATTAAGAACGGTGAGGATCCCAGGCTCATTCAGCAAGGGTGGGAGGAGCCACTCCAGGCGTTCGCGGCGCTACGCGAGGACTATCGCTTATATAAGTGATCGCCCCCGCAGGAGACCATCCGCGGAACGGCCGGGCCGGTGAGGAGAACCGCCTCCTCCCTCTGTTGTGCTCAGGCGGCGGCGGGCTTCAGCCCTGCCTTCGACCCGGTCTTGTTCTTGCTGCCGGCGGGTCGGCCGCGCTTCTTTGCCATGGACAGCCAGGCTGGGGGGCGGCCACGGCGCTTGCCGCGTCCTCGGGCGAGCCGCTCCAGACTGATGATCGCTTCTTCGATTTGTTCTCGTTCCTGGCGCAATTCCGCCAGAATCTTCGTCACGTCCATCATTCGCTCCGGGTAGTTTGACTGGCTTCGGACCGGCTCCGTTCTGAAAACGGAACAAAGGACCTGTCAAACGCTGTTCACATTGGAAAGTATTACTCGAAATTGCGCGCTTTTCAAGAGTTTTGTTCTGAATTCAGAACAAGCACCGATACGCCTTAGAGGGAGTACTACGCAGGGGCGAACAGCGACATCGTATCACATATTCCGGCGCTTCCAGTGAAAATAAAAGGGGAATCCGAGAATAATGATGCCCAACCCGAGCAGCGATTCGCGCGGCGATTGCCGCAAAGTGAACAAAATCACGGCCGCCGCTCCCAGTACGAATAGTACGGGTACTACCGGGTAACCCGCCGTCCGGTACGGTCTCGCGAGATCCGGCCGCTTTCTTCGCAGTACCAGAACGGAAGCAGCAGTCATGCCATACAAAATCCAACTCGCGAAGATCACATAAGTGTACAACTCGCTATAGCGGCCGCTCAGAACCAGCACCGCGGCCCACGCGCTTAAAGCCAAAATGGAGGCGCCTGGAGTGGCGTACACCGGGTGTACCTTCGCGATTGAGCTGAAAAACAGGCCATCGCGGGCCATTGCATATGGCACCCGCGCGCCCGAAAGAATGGAGCCGTTCAGCGCGGCAAAAATAGATACCATCGCCGCGATACTCACCGCCGCCGCTCCGCCTTCGCCGGCAATCCGCCGCATCATTGTTGCGGCAACGCGACTGCTTCCCGCCACTTCCGATGCGGGAAGCACCAGGAAATACGCCAGGTTCGCCAGTAAATAGATCACGATCACAGCCGCAGTGCCCGCAATCAACGCGAGCGGCAAGCTGCGCTGCGGCCTGCGTATTTCTGACGAAACCATCGAAACGTTGTTCCACCCGTCGTATGCCCACAACGCACCCACCAGCGCGGCAAAGAACCCCGCGGCGCCCCCGGCCACAGGGATCGAGGACG
>DATMXS010000479.1:0-3125 GCA_035561355.1 Bryobacteraceae bacterium
CCCGCCGGTGGTGATCCCGAGGACATTCGCAGCGAGCTTCTGCTTTCGTTCCTGCTCGTCTGGCCGAGGTTCAACCCGGAAATTGCATCGGTGCAAACGTTCGCGTCTCGGGTGATGGACAGGGAGCTGATGTCGATCGTCCGCCGCGGTCTGGCGTTTACCCGGAGAGAACAGGAGCTTCCCCCGGCCGAACCGCGTCCGAGTGATGCCGCGCGCCGGTGTTTCCGGATTGACTTTGAGCGTGCGCTCGAGCCCCTCCCTGTTGTCGTCAAGCAAACGGCAGTCGCGCTCTGCCGGCATTCCACGACCGAGACTGCGAAGTTGTTCGGGTGCTCTCGACAGATGATCCACATTCGTAAGCTCAGGATCCGTCAGGCGCTCGCATCCGCAGGCATCGAACCCCGGTACTTCAGCGAGGCGGGGTCACGATGAGTTCCCAACTGCGGACCTCCACCTACAGCATGTGGTCACTGTTTCGGAACTGCCGCAAGGCGTGCGAGTACCGATATGAGATCGGGCTCACGCCGCGGGAAAAGGACCCGAACCTGAGCTTCGGGTCGCTGATTCACGACTATCTGCAGCTGTGGCATGGATGCCGCGATCTGGCCTCGGTGCTCGAGCTGATCGACCGTGCGTGCGCCGCGCGGCTTGGTGATGAAGCTGTGTGCCGGGACTGGCATCTGGCGCGCGCGATTATGACCGGCTATGCCCGCTGCTACTCCGGCGAGGAGTTCACGGTCGTCGCGCTGGAGCAGACCTTCAAGGGCCCAATTGTCAATCCCGCGACCGGCGCCGCATCGCGCAGCTTCGTGTTGGCCGGCAAGGTGGACGGCATTGTGCGGATCGGCGATGACCACTACATCCTCGAACACAAGACCGCATCGACGATCGACGCCGACTACCTGGAACGGTTGTGGACGGATTTCCAGATCGCCATTTATTCCCACTACGTCGAGCATTCGCTCGGAATCCCGATCGCCGGCGTGATCTACAACGTCCTCGGCAAGGCCCGGCTGCACCAGGGCAAAGGGGAAACCGAAGAAGAGTACCAGGCGCGGCGCGCAGAACTGATTGCGAAGTCGAAAACCGGGACGACCACGGCCAAGCGGAAAATGCCTGAGTCCGACGAAGACTACCAGGCCCGCCTTGCCGAGAAATACGCGGATCCCACGATGTTCCACCGCGAGACGCTGTACCTCTCGCGTGACCGGTTTGAGACGCTACGCGCGGAACTCTGGGAACTGACCCAAGCCTTCCTCGATGCACGCCGGCGTGGCGTCTTCTACCAGAACACGAGCTTCTGCTTCAACTACAACCGGCCCTGCGCCTATTTCCCGATCTGCCGCTCGAACGGCAATCCGAACGTCATCGAGAACTTCTACACGATCACGCCGCCGCATGAAGAACTGGGCGCGTCGGAGATCGAACCCGCTTTTTGAAGGAACACCCGATGCCATTGCTACCTACTACGAAGACGCCGCCCAAGACCAGCCTCGCCGACCTGACCGTCCTGGTTTACGGGGCGACGAAGATCGGCAAGACGACGCTCTGCTCTCAGGCCGACGGCGCCCTGTTCCTTGCCACGGAACCCGGCCTCAACGCTCTTGACGCCTACCAGGTGCCGATCCTCACCTGGGAGGACCTCCTCAACGCCTGTGCGGAGATCAGCGAAGGCAACCACCCGTTCAAGACGGTGATCATCGACACCATCGACAACGCCTATAAGTTCTGCACCGATTACGTGCTGAAGAAGTTCAAGATCGAGCACGAGTCGGATCTGGGCTACGGCAAGGGGTACGCGATCGTTAATAACGAATTCCAGCGCGTTCTCACGAAACTGGCCTTCCTGCCGTGCGGGCTGTTCTTGGTCTCCCATGCCAAGGAGATCGAGATGGACTCGCGCACCGGCAAGTACACGCGGATCGTCCCGACCCTGCCTGACAAGGCTCGGAAGATCGTCCTCGGTATGGCCGACATGGTCCTGTTCTGTGACCTCGAGGTCGAGACGGGTGGCAGCGGCGAACCGAGCTTCCGGCGCGTGATCCGGACGAAGCCGAGCCTCTACTACGAAGCCGGCGACCGCACTGGGCGCCTGCCCGACACGTTGGAACTCAGTTTCCCTAAGTTCCTCGACGCCTTTAATACAGCTACCGCGGGCAAGTCCGTGGGCAAGCCTGAGCATACGGCGAAAGCGGCGCCGCCCGCGAGCAAATAGCGCTTCCGAAACGGAGAAATCACATGGGCAATCATTCCATCGATCTGGCGCAGTTCGATGACGACTTCCAGAACGAGACCGCGGACGAGCGCGGCGAGCGTGACAACGTGCCCGACGGCAAATACCAGGTAGCCGTCGAGCGCGTGGAACTGACGCAGTCCTCGGCCGGCAATCCGATGCTGAAGTGGACGCTGCGGATTCTGGCGCCCCGGTGCCAGAACCGGTTCCTGTGGCGCAACAGCGTGTTCACCCAGAACACGCTCAAGTACGTGAAGACCGACCTGCACCTGTGCGGCCTGGATCTTCCGAAGTTGTCGGATCTGCCGCACCACCTGGGCAAGCTGCTCGAGGTGAAGCTCGAAGTCACGAAAAAGACGAGGGGCGATAACGAGAACATCTATTTCAACCGCCGGATCGAGACGGCCGCCAGCGCGAACCGTTTCCAGCGGGAAGCGGGAGATGCGCTTGTCCGCTTCTAGCGCGAGGCCGGTGACGGTCGTTATCGATACACGCGAGCAGGAACCGTATGGATTCAATCCCGACCTGGTGAGGCCCGTGCGCCGGGCCTTGCCGGCCGGGGACTACTCGGTCGCCGGTCTCGAAGAGACGATCGCGGTGGAGCGCAAGACGGTGGACGACTTCGTGGGCACGGTTGTGCGGGCCCGCGGGCGCTTCTACCGCGAGCTCCGCAGGTTGCAGCGGTATGCCCGGGCGTGCGTCGTGGTCGAGGCGAATCTATCGGATGTTTTGGCGGGTCGGTACCGTTGCGACGCCCACCCTCACGCGATTCTCGGTAGTGCGCTCGCCATCGCGGTGGATTTCGGGATTCCGGTCTACTTCTGCTCCGGCCGTCAGGTGGCCTGCCGTTTTGTCGAGGGGTTTCTGTTGCGGGCGGCGGAAAGGAGGGCGC
>DATMXS010000480.1:0-19877 GCA_035561355.1 Bryobacteraceae bacterium
TACCCTTGAAGACGTACGACGCCTCGCTCGACTTTCTCCGCTCCGCGCTCGATCGCGCGAAACTCGGTGACACAGAGAAGATCGGCGGCTTTCGCCGGCTTGACCAATTCGTCCAAGGCGTCGAGACACAGTACGCGCCGCGAGCCGACTTCAAGACCGTCGTCGAGACGGAGCGAGCCCTCTCACTCGCGCTCGACGGCCGCAGCGTGTTTGACCGGCCGGAGAATCGCAAGGGCCCGCCGCGGCAGATGGACCTGTTCTCGACTTGATTCACCCAGTGTGGGCTTACCAGCAGAATCCGGGGCCGAAGATTGGAACATCCGTCCTCGTCACGTTGTCCGGCGGGGGCACCGGCCTGAGGCCGCGTGTGCTCCAGGCACGCTCGTATCCCAGTCGGAACTCTCGCAGCCACGTGGAGCGGGGTTTGGTTGGATCGACATCCAGATACTGCTCGGCATAGACCCGCTGCGCGCCGCCGACCAGCCCGCAGTTGAACAGAAGGAGGCGCTCCTTGCGGCCGTCGGTAGTGGCACGAATCGCCGGCACGTCGTGGATCTCGATCTCTAGAAACCCGCCGTGCGATTTCAGATACGACCGCACTGCATCCGCCGCTTCGCCGTTTTCGGCCGCGGCGTTCAGGGCCCCCGGCGCTACCGGCACGCCGCGGCCATCCAGCAGCCTGCAATGGCCTTTCTTCGGGAAGATGTCGCGACCGTATGCCTCGACATATCGTCCTGACCAGACTTTGAACTGAGGGCTATACGGCAGCCTCTCGTATTGATTGCCCTCGTACTCCCAGTGCTCGCCCTTGGTGTGCTCCTTCATGAAGATGCGCTCAGACCAGTCCAGCCTCGGCAGTTCCGCAAACGAGCCGAAGGTGGAGGGCGAGTACCTCAACATGAAAGTCACCTGGAAGTTATTGCCGAACGTTTCTCCGTCAAGCGGCGAGAACGCCGGATTCATGCTATGAAGCGTCCAATGTCCCATCAGAATCCCTCCTGCAACCTGTCTGGCGCATAGTGGCCGATCTGAAAGAAATGGATATCAAGATACCAAACTCCTGAATTGTTTGCGGAGTGGATCTCCTAAGCTGCTTCGGACCTAGTAAAATCAACGCCATGGGGACTCCCGCCTCCGCCACAGCGCCGCTTCGTACTCCGGAGCCCGCGCTAAAACCGCGCGTAGCGTCACTCGACGCTTTCCGCGGAACGGTGATGACGTTGATGCTCGCCGAGGTGCTGCACCTTCCGTCGCTCGCCAGAGCTTTCCCGGAAAGCGCGATCGCAGCCTTCATCGCGTTCAACACCAGCCACGTGGAATGGCAGGGCGGTTCGCTGCACGACATGATCCAGCCCGGCTTCTCGTTCCTGGTCGGCGCGGCTCTGCCGTTCTCTATTGCGAGCCGCAGGGCGAAGGGGCAGGCGTTCGGCAAAATGTTTGCGCACGCGGTCTGGCGCGCGTTCCTGCTCATCGCAATCGGCATCCTGCTGCGCTCGATTGGCCGGCCGCAGACGAACTTCACGTTTGAAGACACGCTGACGCAGATCGGACTCGGCTACGCGTTCCTGTTCCTGCTCGGCTTTACCCGTGTGCGCACGCAGGTCATCGCGCTCGTCACGATCCTGGTGGGCTACTGGGCTTTCTTCGCGCTTACCCCGGCCCCCGGCCCAGGTTACAACTACAGCGCCGTGGGCGTCCCGCCGGACTGGCCGCATAACTACACGGGCTTCCTCGCGCACTGGAACAAGAACTCAAATCCCGCGTGGGCGTTCGACACGTGGTTCCTCAACCTGTTCCCGCGGGAGCGCCCGTTCCTTTACAACGGCGGCGGCTACGCGACCCTGAGCTTCATCCCGACCCTGGGCACCATGATTCTTGGCCTGCTCACCGGCGAGTGGCTCAAATCGACACGGACCGCGGCGGCGAAACTGCGCGGCCTCGCCGTGTCGGGCGTGGCGTTGATCCTGCTGGCGCTCCTGCTCCAGTGGACCGGTGTATGCCCGATCGTGAAGCGCATCTGGACCCCGGCATTCACGCTCTACAGCGGCGGCTGCGTCCTGCTGATCCTCGCGGCGTTCTATGCCGTGATGGAGTGGAAGGGCCGTCAGCGCTGGGCGTTCTCGCTCATGGTGGTCGGCATGAACTCCATTGCCATCTACGTGATGAGCTGGACCATGGAGCGCTTCTTCGTAGACGCCGTGAAGCGCCACCTCGGGACATTCGCGTGGGCCGGCCCGTTCGCAGCGGTAATCATTGGCGCAATCGTAATGCTGATCTTCTGGTACATCCTCCTTTGGATGTATCGCAAAAAGATCTTCGTCCGAATCTGACGGATCAGAACCAGAGTTTGAAGAGCAGCCAGAGACCGCCGACGAGACCGAACGCGATCAGCCACCCGATGGCGAATCCGTTCAGGTCCGAGCGGTAGGTGGCGTAAATGCCCTTGCCGCGTGCGCCCCGCCTCAGGTTGAGCATGTTCACCAGCAGGAGCGCTCCGCCGTCCTTACCCGTCTTCGCGGAAGGTTCGTCGGTTGAAGTCTCCAGGTTCTTGAAGAACAGCGCTGTGCTCACTTCGGGTTCCGGCGGCGTTGCCAGGCTGGCGATGACCAGCGCGGCCGTGCCGGCCGCAAGCGAGAACAGGAACACGTTCGGGTCCCACGAATCCAGGCGTTTCCCCATCCACGAGTACAGCGTGAAGTTAACCGCGATCGACACAACCAAACTCGCAAGCGCACCCCAGCGGTTCGCGCGCGGCCATACAATACCTCCCAGAACGCAGATGCCCATATAAGTCGCCAGCGTCTCTGAGAGCAGGAACGAGTACAGCACTCTATCAATGAAGAGGTATGCGTAGATGACACTCGCGATCGCGATTGCTACGCCGCTGAGGCGCCCCACCAGAAGATAATGGCGGTCCGGCCTGCCCGGAGCGATGCGCCTGCTGTACAAGCCCTGCGTGAAGAGAGCGCCGCTATCCACCATGAACGCGGAGCAGGTGGACATATTCGCAGCCAAAATGCTCGCGATGAGCAGTCCCAAGCCGCCGGGGAACAGCAGGTGCCGGCATGCGAAGCCAAAGGCGTCCTCCGGATCCGCGAGCGTCGTCACCCCGAACTTGCCCTGGATCACCATCGCGGCGACGATCAGCCCCACCAGAGCCCAGCCGATCGTGCAGACGCGCTTTACCCACATGCCGTAGAAGAAGCCTTCACGGCACGTCTTCTCGGTCTTGCCGGTCCCGACCGAGGCGATCATGTGCGGCTGCGACATGATCCCGACGAGACCGTTGATGGTGAGTGCGACGATCATCCACAACCCGATGCCTTCGGGCGCAGCGAGCGTCAATTTGGCTGCACTTAACGCCTCGCCAATTCCCGCAGGGCCGCCCACGGCCGCGAAGCCGAGCGGCACCAGCATGAACGAGAGAACGACGATCAGGAACCCCTGGAAGAAGTCCGTCCAGGCCGCCGCCACCAGCCCGCCGACGAAGCTGTACACAAGGTACGCAACCGTCATGCCGAAGATAATCCGGTCAGGCCCGATGCCGCCGCCGGTGGCCTGATCGATCACCTTCGCCGCGCCCTTCAACATGCTCGCGCTCTCCAGAGTGAAGAAGGCCAGCGCGAACACAATGTACACGCCGCCCATCCATGGACCGTAACGGTCCTCCATCACCTCAGCCATTGTGGTGCGGCGGAAGCGGCGCAGCACCGGCGCCATGATCCACAGGAACGGCGTCACGAAAAGGTTCTTCCACTGGTACCAGATGCCGGAGGCGCCGACCTGGTACACCGCGCCTGCGAGCGAGACGGGCATTTCCGCGTGCGTGCCCACGCCAAAGCTCTGGCCCATCATCAGCCAGCGCCCGAATTTCCGATTGCCTAGGAAATAATGGCTTGTGTCTTTGACGCGCAGGCCGACATAGATACCGATGCCGGCGATGAACACGAAATATGCTGCTACGACGAGCCAGTCGAGGAGAGAGATATTCATTACGCACTCACGCAGTGGCGATACCGGACGCTACCAGGGACGGGCTCAGCAGAGCCGCTGAATCCGCGTCCAGAAACACCGTGGTGTTGTTATGTGTCCTGAGAATGGACGCGGGCGTCATCGGGCTCACCGGCCCTTCGAAACACACCTTCATGGCGCGGGCTTTCCGGGCGTCGGGCACTGCGCACAGGATCTCGCGCGCCTTGAGGATCTGCCGGATCGACACGCTGATCGCCTTGCGGGGCACTTCATCGATGCTCGCGAACCAGCCCTCGTCCACCTGCTGACGCCTGCACTGCTCGTCGAGTTGCACGATCAGGTACGGCTCCTCGGTCTCAAAGTCCGCCGGAGGATCGTTGAAAGCCAGGTGGCCGTTCTCGCCGATCCCGACAAATGCAACGTCCACGGGAGCGGACGCCAGCTTCGCCGCGATCGCCCGATAATTGGAGTCCTCGAGCAGGTGCGCTGTCGCTATACCCGTCGGGCCGATCAGCCGCTCCCTGAGGTACTTTCGGATACTCGCCGGGTGATCGGGACCCATGCCCGCGTATTCGTCCAGGTGGAACAGCTCTACGGCCTCCCACGGGACGCCCGGTGTCCGCACCAGCGCGTCCAGGAATTCGAATTGTGATGCCCCTGTTGACGCAATGATGCGCGCGGCCCCGCGCTCCACCACCGCTTTCTGAATTGCAACAGCCGCTTGCGCGGCCGCCGCGTCGCCCAGCGCGATTTTGTTCGGGAAGGTTCGTAGGTTCACAGCCTGTCATTGTACTCATGCCGGTCAGTCTCGCACCACGTAACCCGGCAGACTGTCTGTCTTCTAGCCTTCTGCATCCTGCTTTCTTGTCTGCCTCGCCCATGAAGTTGCATTAAGCACCCGGTTTGATGCAAGCTTAAAGGCTTTCCAAATATGCGGGTTCGAATCCTTTATCACGACCATTGCTTCGACGGAGCCGCCGCGGCCGCGTTCTTCAGCCGCTTTCTTCGGGACCGGTTCCACCCTGAAGCTGAGTTCGCCTACACGGGCCTCGCCCATAAGGCCAACGGCCTCTTCGAGCCGGGAATGTTCGATGGCGACGAGAACGCCATCGTCGATTTCAAATACTCTCCCGACCCGCGTCTCACCTGGTGGTATGACCATCACCAGAGTGCCTTCTTAACACCCGAAGACGCCGAGAACTACGAGCGCGCCAAGAGTGACCGGAAGCTCTATGATCCCAGCTTCCGCTCCTGCACGAAATTCATCTGCACCGTCGCGCGAGAGCGTTTCGGCTACAACGCTCCGGACCTCGCCGAGCTTGTGAAGTGGGCCGACATCATCGACGGTGCGCAGTACGAGAGCGCCTTGTCAGCCGTGGAACTTGGCGCACCCGCGATGAAGCTCACCCTCGTCATCGAAGGCGTGAAAACCTCCGAGTTCGTCCAGAAGATCATCGGCTGGATGCAGTGCCGGCCCTTCGCGGAGATCCTGGACGATCCCGAAGTGAAGCCTGAGTTCGAGCGCCTCTACGCCCGCCACATGCGGTCGATCGATGTCATCCGCAGACAGGCGTCCTGCCACAGCGGCGTGGTCTTTTTCGACTTGATCGGCCACGACCTGGAGGGTTATAACAAGTTCATCCCGTATTACTTGTTCCCCAAGTCGCTCTACACCGTCTCCGTGAGCAACGCCAGTTTCCGAACGAAAGTGTCCGTCGGCTCCAATCCCTGGGCCCCGGACGAACTCACTCATAATCTCGCGTCCATATGCGAGCGCTATGGAGGCGGAGGACACCCAAGGGTAGGCGCCATCAGTTTCCCGCCGGGAGATGCCGAGGGAGCAAGGCGAGTAGCGGCGGAGATTCGCGAAGAACTGGCGAGCTGATTAAACAGGGTCAAGAAGCTACGAGCCAGGAGCTACAACAAGCGAGGAGATCCCCTCTTCGCTCCTCGCTCCTAGCTACCTCCTCTCTCCTGCTCTCAGAATCCCAACTCCTTCAGCCGCGCCTCCGTCAGCCTTGCCGGCGCGTACGCCGCCAACATTCGTTCCACGTACTTCGCGAGCACGTCGGCCTCGAGGTTCACCGTATCTCCGCGCCGCCGCGTCTTCAGATTCGTGTTCGCGTACGTGTGCGGCAGTACCGTTGCCGCCAGCACGTCCCCTTTGATCTCCGCTACCGTCAGGCTCATGCCATCGATCGCGATCGATCCCTTGAAGACCACGTACTTCGCGATCTCCTCCGGGAACCTCACCGTAAGCCACCAGTTGTCCGCGCCCAGCGATTGCACACTCACCAGCTCGCCCGTTGTGTCGATGTGCCCCTGCACGATGTGGCCGCCCATGCGGCTGGATGCCGAAAGCGCGCGCTCCAGGTTCACCAGCGAGCCGGGACGCAACTGGCCCAGGTTTGACCGCCTCAGCGTCTCTGGGGATACATCGGCAACGAACCATGCCGCGCCGATCTCCACGGCCGTCAGGCATACCCCGTTGATGTCCACGCTGTCACCAGGCTTCAGCCCGTCCAGCACAGTGCGGCACCGTATCACCACGCGTGCACCGGTGCGCTCCACCGTCCCGACCTCTTCTATGATCCCGGTGAACATGGGCGCTCAGCGCTGAATCCAGCCCTCCACGGCAAACTCGTCCGGCGGTATGGTGTGCAGCCGTATGTCACGCAGCAGGATTGCGTCGCGCCGGCTCCGCCGCCCTGTGCCGCCTGCGACCGGCAGCGATTGCAGACCTCCCAGCAGCTTCGGCGCATAGTAGAAGAACACCTTGTCGGCGACGCCGGCTTCGAGTACGGACCAGTTCAGCTTGCTTCCTGCCTCAATCATCAGTGAAAGATACCGTTCTCTCGCCAGGCAGGCCACCACGCCGTGCAGGTTCACGCGTCCGCCCGGGCCGTCCAGCGTCCACACACGGATCCCGAGAGCCTCCAGGGCCCTCCGGCGCTCCGCCGAGGCCGCTGTGGTCGTGGCAACCACTACGTCGCCGTTCGCGCTGGTCGCCATCCTGGAGGAAACCGGCAGCCGCAACTGCGAATCGACGATGACGCGCAGGAGCGGCCGGCTCCGTTCGCCTCCCGTCCTGTCCGTCAGCAGGCAATCGTCCGCCAGCACCGTTCCGATCCCGCTCATGATCGCGTCCGATTCGTGCCGCAGCCGCTGCACGTCATCCCGCGCGCGCGCTGACGTGATCCAGCCCTGGTTATCGTCGGGCGCCGAGATCTTCCCGTCCAGCGTCACCGCCGCCTTCAGCGTTACGAGCGGACGCCCCGTGCGCATGAAGTGAGCGAATGCCTCATTCAGCCCTTCTGCCTCGCGCTCGAAGTCCGCCGCGAGTTCCACCTCGATGCCAGCCGCGCGCAGCCGTGCGAAGCCTTTGCCGGCAACTTGTGGATTCGGGTCCTCGATCGCCGCGATCACGCGCTTCACGCCGGCGGCAATCACCTGCTCGGTGCAAGGGCCGGTGCGTCCCTCATGGCAGCACGGCTCCAGCGTCACGTACAGATCCGCGCCGCGAGCCCGCTCGCCCGCCTGCTCCAGCGCGATCACCTCAGCGTGCTTCTCGCCGGCCCAGGTGTGATAGCCGCGGCCCACCACCTCGCCGTCCCGCACCACAACTGCCCCGACGGTAGGGTTGGGGCTGGTGCGCCCCACTCCCTGGCGCGCCAGGTCGAGTGCCGCCTGCATATATTCGGGGTTCATGCCTCGAACAAGGATGCCACGAACTTCTCGGGTTCGAATGGCAGAAGATCGTCGATCTTCTCGCCGACACCGATATACCGGATCGGCAGGTTCAGTTCCCGTGCGATCGGCACCACCACGCCGCCTTTCGCCGTTCCGTCGAGTTTGGTCAACACGATGCCGGTTACGCCGGAGGTCTCAGCGAAGCGCCGCGCCTGCTCCAGTCCGTTCTGGCCTGTGGTGGCGTCCATCACCAGCAGTACGTCGTGCGGCGCATCCGGGATCAGCCGCGATGCCGTCCGCCGCATCTTGTCGAGCTCCGCCATCAGGTTCTCTTTCGTGTGGAGCCGGCCCGCCGTATCCACGATCAGGTAATCCGATTTGCGCGACTTCGCGGCTTGTACGGCGTCGTAGAGCACGGCGCTCGGATCCGCCCCGGCCTTCTGCCGGATCACGTCAGTGCCCGTCCGCTCACCCCAGATTTGAAGCTGCTCGATCGCCGCGGCGCGGAAGGTGTCTGCAGCCGCCAGCAGCACCGAGCGGCCTTCTTTCTTATACAGATTCGTCAGCTTGCCGATGGTCGTCGTCTTGCCGGTCCCGTTCACACCGACCACCATCACCACCGCAGGCGGCTGGGCGACGCGGGGCAGGGGACGCTCCGTCGCCTGGAGGACCTCGACGAGGTGTTCGCGGATAACGGACTTCAATTCAGCAGCGTCACCGAGCACCCGCCGGTCTACCTTCTGCCGGATGTCTTCGAGAATCTCGTTAGTCGTGTTGATGCCGATATCGGCGGAAATAAGGGCGTACTCCAGCTCTTCGAGCAGATCGGCGTCGATCTCGCGCCGCCCGGTGAGCGTATCGATCTGGGAAACGAATCCGTGCCGCGTCTTCTCGATGCCGCTCTTGAGCTTGTCAAGAAGCGTAGGTTCCGCCGGCACGGACCCGAACAAGGTTTGTATTGCCATGACCTTACTCGATTGTACCGGGCCTGCCGGATGGGCACCGCGAGAACCGTACACGCGACATCGCGGGCCGGCGTGGAGCGTTATGCGGCCGGGCATTAGCCGGCCGCTGCACAGTGGGGCCTACGCCCAGTGCGGTTCTGGCCGGATCGCGGCTGCGCGCAGGAACTTGCGCGCCTCTTCGGGGGCCAGGGTGGGATTGCGGAACTTCGAGCCCATCAGGTCCACCATGTTCTCGAAACACCGAGTGTTCCGAATCTGTCCGCCAAAACGCTCGCTGCCGGGTCCGAGCGCCGTCAGCAAGGTGTAATCGGAAGTGTGGTCAGTGCTCACCCAGCCGATCCCTGTGTAGTTGCCGACCGCCTGGCCCAGGATACCGGCCGTCTTGTCGAGCCGGGAATTCAGGCTGAGCCCCTTCCCACCGGCCGCTGACGAGCGCACTGCCTCCACCTCATCCGCGGTGAACTCGAAGTCGAACGCCTCGCGCAGCAACTCGTGGACGACCGGGGCGGCCAGTTTTTCCTTGCCGCCGAGTTTCGGCATCAGTTCGGCATAGGACATCTTCGCTTTCGCCAACGCGGCGAAACCGTCGGATGGGCCACCCGTGTCCGCCCATTTCCCACCCATGCCCGGATTCGCGTTCCCATGATCCGCCGTGATTACGATCAGAGTCTCGGGGTTACGCTCGGCGAACTTCAAAACCGTTTCGATCGCGTCGTCGAAGGCGAGCTGATCCCACAGCAGTGCCGCGGCATCGTTGTTGTGCGCGGCATGGTCCACGCGTCCGCCTTCCACCTGGAGCAGAAATCCCTTGGGCGATGCCTTCAGCGTGGAGAGCGCAGCCGAAACCATCTCAGCCAGCGTCGGCACTGATTCCCGCAGCGCGGCGCTGTTGTTGCGGTCGAGGGTATAGGGAATCATTCCGGACGAGAACAGGCCTAACAAACGCGATTTTCCAGGCTGTAGCGACATCAGCTCCGCCCGTGAAGACACGTAGGAGAAACCTGCTCGCGCGTATCGTCCGATAAGGTCGTCTTTGTCCTTCCGGGAGGTGCTGCTGAAGAACTCGCGGCCGCCGCCGAGAACCACATCGGCCCGCTCCAGGTACTGGGTAGCGATGCCGCCCTCGTCGCCGCGGGTCTGTTGGACCGCGGCGAACCCTGCCGGCGTCGCATGCGTCACCGTCGTAGTCGTTACAAGGCCCACCCGCCTTCCGGTATCGCGAGCGACGGACGCAATCGGCGTCAGCTTTGTGCCGTCGGGCAGTGTGTTGACCCACCCATTGAAGATCCGCGCGCCCGATCCCCAACTCGACGAGGCGGCCGAAGAGTCCGTCGTGACCGAATTCAGTGACGCCATGTCCATGAGCGCTCGCGTCGTTTCCGGCCGGTCCACGAGTGCCCGCCAGAGCAGGCCTTTGCCTCGCACGTGCTGCGAGAAGTGCTCCGCCAGCGGCAACACGCTGGGGCTCATGCCGTCTGCCACCATGAAAATGATGTTCCTGGGCTGGGCGCCGGGCCTGCGGGCCGCCTGCAAAGCATCCAGCGATCCAGCCACGGACCCCAGTACCGCGGCCCGTCCAAAGAACCCGCGTCTTGTAACGTTTGAACCGATTCCGCTCACTCGCATCTCCTCAATCACTCGGGCAGTCGCCCGGAACGCCAAACAACATTATTTCACGGGGCCGTGCGGTGCCGCGTATGCAAGTGGTCCTGTTAACGTATGGTGTGTGGCTATTAATGCGTAAATTCGGGCGGAAGAGGGTGGCCCGATTTCCCTGATTCCCGTCGCGCGGCGCCGGTACGTACACTGCCCCCGGCTGTCCCGAAATGGGATACAGTGTTGCTGCTGGCGCAATGCCCGCAAGAGAAGTAGATCGTTTCCCTCAGGAGGAACACTCATGTCCTCGATAGCGCAACCGGCAGCGACAGGGGTGGCGCGGGACTCCGCGGGGCATGCTCCGGCGGCGCGCCTGGTGAGCCTGGACGCGTACCGCGGGTTCATCATGCTGCTGCTGGTTTCCCACGGGTTCGGGTTCGCGGTGCTCGCGAATTACCCCGGCTTTGAATGGCTCGCCCGGCAGGTGGACCACGTGCCGTGGGAAGGCGTCGTGTTCTGGGACCTCATCCAGCCGGCATTCACCTTCATGGTGGGCGTAGCGATGCCGTTCGCACTTGCGCGGCGCAAGGCACAGGGCGCAAAATTCCCTGAGCTCTTCCGTCACGTCGCCTGGCGTGCCTTCGCCCTGATCGTTCTGAGCAACATCATGTCGAACTTCGGCTCCCGCCAGGCGAGGCCGTCCCTGCAACTCATCAATGTGTTGTGCCAGATCGCTTTCGGCTACTTCATCTGCTTCCTCGTGACGCAGTTGAAGTTCCGGCTTCAGGTGGTCGCGGCCGCGCTCATGCTCGCTGGTTACTGGGGCCTCTTCGTCGCCTTCCCAGGCCCGGACGGGCCGTTCTCACAGACCGGCAACATCGGCGCGGTGATCGACCGGGCCGTCCTCGGCTACAACTATAGCGGCTATTACACGACCATCAACTTCATCGGGAATGCCGTCACGATCCTGTTCGGCTGCTGGGCGGGCATGCTTCTCATTCGCGAGCAGCGGCACGCCTATAAGCTGAAAGTCCTCGCCGCGTCGGCCGCGATCGCATTCGCCGGCGGGCTTGCGCTGGAACCCTTCAATCCGATGGTGAAACGGCTCTGGACGGCATCGTTCACCCTCTTCAGTGCCGGCTGGGTGATCGTGATGCTGATCGCGTTCTACTGGCTCGTCGAGGTGCGTGGGCTCAAGAAGTGGACGTTCCCGTTTGTCGTATTCGGGATGAACTCGATCTTCATCTACTGCGTCTCGCAATTGCTGCACGGCTGGCTTTATCGCGGACTCGGCGTTTTCACCGGGAACTTCTGGTACTTCGGTGACCTGGGTGCCATCCCGCAGAACCTGCTCGTGCTCTCGGTGCTGTGGTACGTGTGTTACTGGTTGTACCAGCGGAAAATCTTCTTCAAGATCTGAGAACGTCACTTATCGAATTGGACTCGCTATGTCAGAACTGAATCGCAGACACTTTATCGCCGCTTCCGGACTCGCGGCGGCAGGCACCCTGCTGGGTGCGGATGACCCCGTTGGAACGGGTTTCATCGGAACGGGCAATCGCGGCTCGTACCTTTTGCAGACCGTTGTGAAGGAACAGCCCGGCGCCAAGGTCGTCGCCGTGTGCGACCTGAAGCACGACCGCCTCGACAAAGCCGCCACCCTGGCGGCGCGCGATGCCCCGGCGACATTCACCGATTACCGCCGGCTGCTCGATCGTAAGGACGTGAACGCCGTGTTCATCGCGTCTCCATGCGACCTGCACGTCGAAATGGCCATCGCGGCGCTCAAGGCCGGCAAGCACGTCTACTGCGAGAAGCCGGCCGGTATTACGCCCCAATCCATCGCCGACCTCGTGAAAGTTGCGAAAGCCTCAAAGACGGTCTTTCAGGCCGGCCAGCAGATGCGTTCGAACGCGCGCTTCGCCAAAGTCGCCGAGAAGCTGCGTGAGGGCGTGGCGGGCAAGCTGTTCATGGTGAAGGCGCAGCGCCATGCCGGAGATGACCTGGACCACGAGGGTTCTTCGGCGGAGTGGTTCTTCAATGCGGCACGCTCGGGCGACGTCATCGTGGAGATGGCGGTCCACAACCTCGACCTGTGCAACTGGATGCTCGACAGCCGCCCGGAGCGCGCGGCAGGCTTCGGTGGAACGCTGCTCTGGAAGAACGATCCTCCCGGCCGCACCAACATGGACGGCTACACGCTCAGCTACGATTACGCGAACGGCGCGAAGCTTTCCTTCACCCAGGTATTCTTCCATCCGGACGCTATGCCGAACGGTGGGCAATACGTCCACATCTACGGGACCGAAGGCGCTGTTGACCTGATGAACGGCACGTTCTACCCGAGGGTGCGCGGGGCCAAGCCGGTTGTGATCGCGCCGCGTCAGCCGGAGCCCGCGGTGGAGCCCCACATCGCAGCTTTCTACCAGGCGATCCGCGGCGAACGAAAGCCGGCTGCGGACATCACGGTCGCAGCAACCGCGGCGCTCACGGCAATCCTCGGCCGCGAAGCCATCTACCAAAAGCGCGTCACGACCTGGAAGGAGATGGGCGTCGAGATCTGAGCTCGCTCGGCTCGCGACCGTGGCACGCCCGGCTGAACCGGCTACGAGCCGGTTCAGCCTACGTCACGAGCAGATTTCAAGAAGTGAGCCTTGCTCGTTGCTTCTTGCGCCTGGCTCCTGCTTTTCGGTGTATTCTGTACTCCCATGAGGAGCCTCCTGGTGCTGCTGGGCATTGCGGCGCTCGCAGCCGCGCAATCGGATCTTGAAAACCCCGTCCGCAAGACACTCCGCGAGGGCAAGCCCGTCGTCGGTCTCACAGTCACCGTCCCGAGCGCCGACGTTGCAGCGCAGGCTGCCGCGTCAGGTTTCGATTTCCTGTGGATTGAGATGGAGCACTCTCCCATCACGCTCGAATCCGCGCGGAACATCATCCACGCAACGCGCGGGACGCGCACCGTGCCGTTCATTCGCGTGCCCGTCAATGAACGCTGGACCGCGAAGCGCGCGCTCGATGCGGGGGCGCTCGGCGTGATCTTCCCGTTCACGTCCACGCCTGAGCTTGCGCGGCAGGCAGTCGCCGCCTGCAGGTACCCGCCGGCCGGCAACCGCGGCGCCGGACCGGGACTCGCCACGCTGCGCTGGCCCGCGCCCGGCGGCTATGCCGACTTCGCCGACCAGAACGCGATGGTGGTGATCATCATCGAAGAGGCAAAGGCAGTGGATCAGATCGACGAGATCCTTTCTGTCCCCGGCATCGACGTCGTTTTCATCGGCCCGAACGACCTTTCCTATTCGTACGGACTGCGCGGCAAGCAGGACGATCCCAAGGTCAGGGACGCAATCGCGAAGATTGTCGCGGCGGCGAAGCGGCGCAACCTGCCGGTGGGACGGACGGCGAACGCGGCCCAGATCCCGGATCTTCTGAAGCAGGGCTTCACGTTCTTCCAGGCCGCGAGTGAACTGAGCTTCATGGCCCAGGGCGCGAGGTCCATTCTGGAAGCGGCGGGCAAGACCGCGGCCGCGCCGAAGGCCTTGTATTGAGGTCGAAGGGGACATGCTTCAGCGTGTTCCCTTATCAGCATCAATGAGGAGAATGACAAAATGATTCGCATCGCGGTTGCACTGGTATTCGCAGGGGTGCTGGCGACTTCGCCCCAACAAGCGAACGCGCAGCAGACCAAGAAGGTGGTGATCACCACGCAGGGTGTCGAATACCTGAGGATCACGCCCGAAGAGATGGCCGAACTTGCAAAGGCGGATGCGCGGGTTCGCCTGGTAACGCCTGCCCCGGAACGCGTGGCCGAAGAGATCGCGGACGCCGACGCCATCATCGGCCCGGCATCCGCCGCGACGCTGCGGGCGGCGAAGAAGCTGAAGTGGCTGCAAGTGACCTCGGCCGGCGTGGAGGGTGTTTTGACGCCGGAACTGAAGGCGCGCGACGTGGTAGTGACGAACGCGAAGATCATCCAAGGGCCGGAGATCTCAGACCACGCGCTGGCGATGCTGCTGGCGCTGACGCGCGGCCTGAACACGCTGATTCCCGCTCGGGCGAATGAAGAGTGGCGCAGGGAAGGCTACCCGCTGACGGAGTTGCGCGGGCGCACGGCGGTGGTGATCGGACTGGGCGGCATCGGGACCCAGATCGCGGTGCGGGCGAACGCGTTCGGGATGAAGATTATCGGCGTCGATCCCAAGGACATCCCGTACATGCCGTTCGTGGAGAAGACGGTCACGCCGGAACGGCTGGATGAAGTGCTGCCGCAGGCCGACGTGGTGTTCATCGCGGCCCCGCACACGGCAAAGAGCGAAAAGATGTTCGGCCCGCGCCAATTCGGACTGATGCCGAAGGGCGGCTACTTTATCGCAGTCTCGCGAGGCAAGGTGTACGATATGCCGGCGCTCGTTTCGGCCCTAGAGACGAAGCAGCTTGCGGGCGCCGGTGTGGACGTCACCGACCCGGAGCCCCTGCCCAAGGGCCATCCGCTCTGGAAGCAGGAGAACGTGATCATCACACCGCACATTGCGGGCCGGAGCGATCGGGAACACCCCAGGTATATCGAGCTGTATAAGGAGAACCTCAGGCGCTTCGCGAACGGAGAGACTCTGCTGAACGTGGTCGATAAACAGAGCGGCTACTAGGCGACGCGAGCCGTTCTGCCCGCCCCGGGCGCGCCTTCGGCCGCAGATTGCGTGCACCGCCTGCCTTATAGAATTGGCGGGCGCCTCTGCCCGAAGGAGGTAGACTGCTCGAACGCGTACGCCAGTTGAAGCACGCTGAAATCCGCCTGGTGGCGGCCGACGATCTGGAGCTCGACCGGCAATCCTTCGGGAGTAAATCCGGCCGGAACGGAAATGGCTGGATTGCCCACAATCGAGATGTACCAGCACGACTTCATCCAGTCGATGTAGCTCTCCATCTTCGTCCCATTTACCTCGGTCGGATAGGGCTGATTTACATCGAAGGGTGGGACTTGGGTCGTCGGCAGCACGAAGTACTCGTACTTATCCAGAAATGCCTGAAAACGCCGCCACAGGTGGCCGTGCAGAGTCTCGGCGCGTGCGATATCGGCGCCAGTGAGGCGAAGCCCCTCCTCGATCTCCTGCCGTAACGTGTCCTTGTAAGCGGCCCGGCTCGTACGGATTCGCTCGCCGTGAGTAGTGGCGGAATTCCACGCGCGAAGCGTCTTAAACGCGAAATCAGCGCCCGCAAAATCCGGCTCGGCCTGCTCAACCGCACAGCCGAGGCTTTCGAAGACTTTCCGCTGGCCGTCCACCGCAGTTCGTACACGCGGATCGAACGGAATGCCGCCGAGGTTTTTGAACCAGGCGATGCGAACACCTTTGAAGCTGCGATCGAGTGGCCGGTCGAAGCTTGCGCCAGGCTCCGGCAGTGAGAGCGGCGCACGGGGATCCGGGCCCGCCATAGCACTCAACAACAGCGTGAGATCGGAAACCGACCGGGCCATCGGCCCCGCCGTGCTCAAGGTTGACCATGCGAAGGCCGCTTGTGGATTGGGAACCCGGCCCGGGGACACACGGAATCCCACGATATTGCAGTACGCCGCGGGATTGCGCAGCGAGCCTCCCATGTCGCTACCGTCCGCGACGGGTATCATCCCGCAGGCCAGCGCAACCGCTGCGCCCCCGCTCGATCCGCCGCAGGTCTTCGTGGTGTCGTAAGGATTGCGCGTGGCGCCGAAGACCGTGTTGAAGGTTTGAGACCCGGCTCCGAATTCGGGAGTGTTGGTTTTGCCGAGCGTGATCGCACCCGCGCGTTTGATGCGCTGAACGATGAGATCATCCTCCTGTGGCACGTTGTCCTTGAACAGCGGCGAACCAAAGGTGGTGCGTATGCCTCGCGTTTCCACCAGGTCTTTATGTGCAACTGGCAACCCGTGCAGCGGTCCGAGAGCCGCGCCCCGCGCCTGCTCCTCGTCGGCGCGTTTGGCCGCCTCAGCCGCCATCTCCGGGACCAGCGTGATGAGGGCATTCACCTTGGGGTTGATGCGCTCGATCTGCTTCAGGTGTGCAGCCAGCGCTTCGCGCGCGGACAACTTTTTGAGCCGGATCAGGCTCGCCATTTCGCGAGCGCTCAGGTAGCAAATGTCAGAGGGCGCGGAGGATTGTGCCTGAACAAGCGGCGCCACGGTGATGCCAGCCAGGACTTCGCGTCTTGTCGGTTGTCCGGAACTCATGCTGGTGAACGTACCAACGGTGTTGGTCGATTGGCAAGCAGCCGGGGGTGCGACATGAGGCGCCTCAGGTTCATCCTAACTTGACGCAATCGCCGAAAAGGCCATATCATCCTCTCAGTTCGCCAGCGATGACTGGCAGGGGCGCTTCAGGGGCGCAGGGAGATGCTATGAACGAGCAGGCAAACACACGCGTTGTCAAAGAGATGTATGACGCGTTTCAACGCAACGACATCCCGGGCCTCCTCGCCCGAATGGATGACAATATCACGTTCCGAATACCAGGCCCCGACTACGTCCCGGTGGTGGGTGTCTATAGCGGCCGCAAGGAGCTGGAAACCTTCTTCAGCAAGCTGGAGCAGGCGATGGACTTCTCTCAATTCGAGCCGCGGGAGTACGTTGCGCAGGGAGATCGGGTGATCGCACTCGGGTACTACCGCGGCAAGGCGAAAGCCACGGGGCGTGAGTTCGAAGCCGATTGGGTCATGGCCTGGACCATTCGCAACGGCAAGGCGGTTGAGTTTCAGGAGTACACCGATACCGAGGCCATGGCCGGGGCCTTTCGTGCCGAACGCGGCATGGGGGCGTAATCGCCAGAGACTTCAGTCGTTGCCGACCGATTCATCCCGAAAACGCCGGGCTCCAGGCCAAATCCTGGGGCCCGCTCACACTCCCTTGCGCCAGTCTTTGTCCGTATGCGGTTTGATCCGGATTGCGTAGCTGCCGTCCGCTTCGAGCGGCTGCGCGCAGGCCCATCGAACAGGCCTGCGGACGCCGCGCGTTTCGAGTTCGGCACGGAGCCGCAGCGTGCCGCCCTCGAGCCCCGGCGGCAGCATGAAGGAGGCCTGGCGTAACTTGCCCGCGTACGGATGCCCGGCATCCAGGGCGCCGCTTACGCGAAATTTTCCGTCGGGCGATTCGAGGTAGACGCGCAGCAGGCCCGGCACTCCGGCCACGCCATCGTTCGCGAAGGCCACTACGATCTCGTCGGTCCCGTACCGCTTTCTTTGCCACACCCAGGACGGCCGCACGCGGTATCCGAGCCGGCTTCGGAGTTTTGGAAAGACATCCGGGTAGCGCTCGTGGAAGCGCAACAGATTGTCCGCTTCCGTCCACAGCGACCAGTAGTTCGCGCCGAGGTCGAGCGTATGCAGCATGGTGTTTTCGAGCGCCGTAACACCGGCCGCGTCCACCGGCAGGTAATCCCGATCGATGCGGTACTGTCGGAAGTAGCCGTCCTCCATGACGACCGCCAGCCAGGGTGGCCGGTTTGAGAGCGCCTCGATCTGCTCGGGTTCATCGAGCAGCACGCTGTCCGAGCGGAGCCAGCCTCCCGCCCGCACCACCATATCGATGACCTCCCGGTTGCCTACAGCGCTGATGTCCGGCTGCGTATTGACTGCGAGCGGCGTGCGGCGGAATGCTTCCAATTGCCGGCGCGTCATCGCGACGGACGTGCGCTCCGCGGTGAGGTAGTCCGGGAAGGGGTTCGGCAGGTTGCTCGTGTGACCCTCTCCCCAGAAGCCGTACTGCATCAAATCCATGAATTCGATTTGCGGATGGCCGTCGAACTCCCGCGCGAGCAGCTCAACAAGTTCGGCGAAGGCTTTCTGGAACGCCGGGTGATGATACTGGGGCTCTCGCATCTGCACGCCGTCCGAGCGCCCGATCGGGACCGCCGGCACCTGCGACTGCACGAAGTCCGGCATGGCGAGGCGTTCGGGCTGGTACACAGTGTTGGAGAGCTGCACGCGGAAGGCGACTCGCAGGTTGCGCCGGCGCGCCGCATCCAGGGTAAGCTTCCAGACCGGGTCCAGTTCCAGGCACCCCGGGTGTTTCTGCACGTTGCGCCAGTCGCAGCGTATATAGAGCACGTCCACGAACGGTAGCCCGGACAATTTCTCCACGTGCCGCTCAAGCGTCTCTGCGCCGCGGCGGGCGGAAAGCGAAGGCCCCCCTTCCTCCCACGTGTACCCGACCAAACCGGTCCCGTAGTTCCTGACAGGTGCGGTCGAGGGAGTCGTGGAGGCGATGGTGAACCAGCCGTTGTCCTGCTCGATGCCGAAAGGCCCCTGATTGAGGCGGTCCGGCGCGCTCGGACCGGGGCCGAAATCGTGCCCCTGCCAGAGATGCGTCGGGACGTCCGCTCGTGCGCGGAGCCCTGCCGCAGCGCTGCCGATTGCGAGAAAGCTTCTTCTGTTCACGATTGCCTCCGGATCTGGCCGTCTGAATCATTGTGTGCCGATTCTTGGCCGATGGGGGATCGCCGGCGTCGAAATGCGATCCCTTTGCCGGTAATGTGCGGCTGGCCGCAACTTGGTTTGTCGCAGAGCCGGTGCTGGGTGCGAGTCGGACTAAACGGGTCAGCGGCTGACAGTTCCGGTGGTGGCGGCGAGGTGATCCTGCCCTTTGGGGCCCAGAACCTCCCGCATGACTGTCGATAGGTCGCGTAGCGCCTTCGCTCCATCCCCGTAGTAACTCGAACCGTGCATGGTGGCAAGCGTCTTTGGCTCGTGTTGTGCGAGGCCTTCGAGAACGCGGCCCGTGTGGTGCGTATACGGGACATAATTCGCGAACGGGCCGGCTTCGGATTCGAGCAGGGCGTCTCGACTGCGTTCGATGATGCTGTCCGCGGTTGCCGGCTCTCGCTGGCCCCACTGATGAAAGAGATCTGAGCAAAAGAGGATGCGTTCGGATTCTTCGAAGAGCACGCCAGCGTCCCAGCCGTGCGGAACGTGCGGCGTGGGAATAAATCGAAAACGGTACCGGCCCGTGGCTAACCGATCGTCCGGCGTAAGAACGCGGGACGGCCGCACGGAGAAGTCATTGACGCTCACGAGCGCGCCCACGAGTCCGCACACGGGCTGTGCGGCGGGGGCAAGCTCCAGCCAATGATTCAGCGCTCCGCACTCGTCGGACTCGAAATGGCTGAAACCGACGTGCCTCAGCGTGGAGACCTCTATCAGACGGGCGACTTCGTCGCGCAGGGCAGGGAACATAGCGCGCAATCCGGCATGGAACAGCAGCGGCTCGTCATCCCTTACCAGGAAATGACTGAACTCGAGGTTTATCTCGGGAACGAATACAGAGATTCGAAAGACCTCCGGCGCAATTTCAGTTATGGTCGCCATAGTGCCCCTCTTCAGTCCGTATCGGCATCTGAGCGTGATGCAGGACCGTTACGGTCGAGTATACGACGATTCCGGGGCGCTTCCGGTTGACCAAAGTTCGATGGAGCTTCCCGGTTTTGAGCCGCTGGCGGTGTCGTGCGAACTCGCTGCGAGAGCGCGGTTTGTCGGGATTGGGTTCGAATTGTCAAAATCACGATCGGGGCTTGTGGCGCACGGCCCATAGCTGCCGCCGGGATCGTGCCCGCGGAAGGCGCCGGGCATGGGGGCGTTGACGTAGGCGTCGATGAAGCCTTCCCAGTTCGGCGTGGGCGGCGCGTTCGACGTCGT
>DATMXS010000481.1:0-2684 GCA_035561355.1 Bryobacteraceae bacterium
CTGGGGGAGTGCCCGGCGGCGTGCCTCAAGGCCCGGGGCAGGTCCAGCGCATCACAGTAGGCCCAAACGTTCAGGAGGCAAACGTGCTGGAGCGCGTCGATCCAGTCTATCCACCGCTCGCGCTTCGGGCGCGCATTCAGGGCATCGTCCGATTCAATGCAGTCATCAGCGACGGCACGGTCATCGACCTGCAATTGACGAGCGGGCACCCGTTGCTGGTCGAAGCGGCACGCGACGCGGTGAAACAAAGGCGATACAGGCCGACGCTACTGAATGGGTCGCCCGTCGAAGTCGTGACGACCATAGACGTCGCGTTCAAATTGCCGGAATAGGCGACGGCCGCGAGCGCGGGGCGAGCCGCGCGTGTAGAACGCGCGAAGCGCGTTCGGAGCAAGCGGGTTCAATAAATCCGCAGTTTGCCCGCACTGGGGGTTACCGCGGCGATCTGCGCGCAGCAATCAAAGCTGACGCACAACGATCGAGGCTGACGTAATTCACGTTGGTGTTCAGGCACCATCGCGCTCGGCGAAACTGCGGATTTCTTGAACCCGCTTGCTGCGCGCGCGGCTCGCCCACCATAGGGCGCGCGGCTAGTCCAGCGCAAGCGCTGAGACGAAGAATTTGCCGGGGCGCTTCACTTCGACCTTCAGCTTGTCGCTGAGGCCGAGGTTCCCCGTGACGCTGAGGGTGTAGTGCGAGCGCAGCACTTCGAAAATGCGCGCGCCGGGCTGGTTACCGGCGCTCTTGCGCATGTCGCGGAGGTTGAACGATGCCCCACCCGTCTGCCGCGCCAGCGCTTCCAGCATCGACCGCTCCACGCCGACGGCGTACACCGGGAAAATCGATACCTGGTTGCGGCGTGCGAGGCGGATCACCTGGCGTTCTCCGACACGGCTGTTGCCTTCGAAGCCCGTCGTCACCAGAATGATCACGCGGCGGAAGCTGCCGCTGCCGAATCCGCTGTCAATCGCCGCGTACACCGCATCGAGCACGCGCGGCTCATTGCCGTACTTGATCCCACCGACCGCTTGGCGCAAAAGCTCGCGGCTGGAGGTGAAGTCCTGGATCAGGTCGGCCGCGGAGTGAAACGCGATGACGGCCATCTGCTCTTTGGGCTGCAACTGCCGGATCAGGTCCTCCGCGAAGGGCCGGACCATCTCGCCCATGAGGCTGCTATCAACCAGAAGCGCGACGTCCATTGGCCCGTCGGCGAACTCGGCGGCTTCCACGCGGCGCGGCGATTTGTCGTCGAGGACCGCGAAGTCATCCGCTTTCAGGTTCTTGACCGGTACGCCGGTCTTCTGCTCCACCACCGTCACGATGACGTTCGTCGCGGCGGACATCAGCGCGGGGACGAGCGCGAGCGCAAGCAGGCAGCGAAACACCGGCTATCTCCCCTGGGCGATCTGCACTTTGGAGCCGGTATCGAGCCGCTGCACTCCGGTGGTCGCGATCATATCGCCTTGCGCCAGGCCTTCGATGACCTCGACTTCCTCGCCGTAGCGGTCGCCCAGTTTCACTTCGCGCGCATCGACGACGCCGTCCTTCACGACGTACGCTTTGTAGGATCCCAGGACGTAGTTCACGGCACGGAAGGGGATCAGCTCGATCTCATCCGATTTATCCGTTTTCACGCGCGCCTTCGCGTATGAACCGGCCTTGAGCGTGCCATTCGGGTTCTGGATCAGCGCCTCGACGATGAACGTGCGCTTGCTCGGATCCACCGCGGGTGAGATGCGCCAGATGCGGCCATCAAAGAGGCGGTCGCCGTAGGCCTCCACGTTTACCTCGGCGTGCTGGCCCTGTTTGATCCATGGAGCCATCCGCTCGGGAACCTCGATGCGGAGGCGGATCGGGTCGGTTTTAACAAGAGTGAAGAGAGGCGTGTTGGCGTTGACATACTGCCCCACGGTTGCTTGGCGCTCCTTCACAAAAGCCGCATATGGCGCCTTCACGGCAGTGTCACGCAGCTTCTTCCGCTGCAAGTCGAGCACCGCCTTATAGCGCTCCACTTCCTGCATCAGGTTGCGCGTCTGGTTCAGCGTAGCGTCGTACCCGGCCTGCGCGGCTTTATAGCGGGATTCGGCCTGGTCAAAATCCTGCTGTGAACCGACCTTCTGGTCAACCAGTTCGCGCACGCGCTTGTAGCGCTGCTCGGCATCGACCAGGTCGGCCTGGGCCTTCCGTACTTCCGGCGTTTCCCGGATGTCCTGCACGCGTTCCTTCTCCGACTTGAGACCCAGGCGCTCAAGCGCCTGACGGAGTTGCGCCTCGTTCTGCGCCACGATGTAGCGCTGCTCCTCGTCGGAGATTTGCGCCAGCACCTGCCCGGGCTGAACAGCGTCGCCGAGGTCCACGTTCACCCTTTCAAGCGGACCTTCGATTTCGGCGCTGATTGTCACCTCATCGTAAGGAAAAAGCGTTCCGACGGATTCGACCACACGCTGCACGTGCCGGACCTGCACGGGCGCCACCCGCACCGGGATCGGACCCGTGTCCTGCTTTGCCTGCACGGGCTTTTCGCGACTACAGCCTGCCATTAGCAGGACGAAGAGGACGGGTAGGGCTGCCGCTTTCATGAGAACCATAAGTTTACCGCTCAAACGAATGGCGATGCGGAACTTGTTGGCGTTACAGGGCTGAGCGAGACCGGGGCGGACTATGTTTCCTCTACCAGCCTGCTC
>DATMXS010000482.1:0-4293 GCA_035561355.1 Bryobacteraceae bacterium
GTTCTTCGGCGTTATCGACTTCTTTCTTTCAGAGACCGCCTATCACGCGGACATCGTCATCGCCGGAAGCCTGCATGAGGAGGACGAGGGCGTAATTTGCAGTTCGGAGGGCCGCGTTCAGAAGATCAACAAAGCGGTGGATCCGCCGGGCGACGCGAAGTCCGACGCGCTCGTGATCTGCGATCTGGCGAAGCGCCTGGGTAAGGGCAAGTACTTCGAGTTCGGCTCCACGCGCGACATCTACGAAGAGCTGCGGGTGGCCTCGAAGGGAGGCATTGCCGATTACTACGGCATCACCTGGGAGCGCATTGAGCAGGAGTACGGCGTCTTCTGGCCCTGCCCGTCACTCGATCACCCCGGCACTGTCCGATTGTTCGAGGACGGCCGGTTCTGGCACCAGGACGGCAAGGCGCATTTTCTTGTTACGGAGTACCGGCAATCGGGCGATCCGATCGACGGCGAGTATCCGGTCTACCTGACGACGGGCCGCGTCGTCAGCCAGTACCTATCGGGAACGCAGACGCGGCGGATCGGCCCGCTTGTCGATCTGTACCCGGAGCCGCGCTGCGAGATTCATCCCAGGCTCGCCGAGAAGCACGGCATCAAGGACGGCGACTGGGTCAAGGTGACGACGCGGCGCGCCGAAGTCGTGATCCAATCGATGATCGTCCGCACCATTCGGCCCGATACCGTCTTCATCCCGTATCACTGGCCCGGGCGGCGCAGCGCCAATCTGCTGACGCACCGAACGCTCGATCCGCGCAGCAAGATTCCGGAGTTCAAGGTTTCCGCGTGCCGCATCGAAAAGACCGCGACGCCGGCCCCAGGCGAAGTGGATGCGATGCGACGTGAGGAAACGGGCCTGGGCGCATCCGGTCCGGCGGCCGAAGCCGGCCGCAGGTGGAGGTGAGCGGTGTTCGGATACGAATTCTACGTCGATCCGTCCCGCTGCATCGGCTGCCGCTCCTGTGTGGCGGCGTGCGCGGAATGCGACAGCCACCGCGGCATCTCGATGATTCACGTCGATGACATCGATCGCCGCAACACCATCGCAACGGTGCCGATGGTCTGCATGCACTGCGAGGAGCCTACCTGCGCGCTTGTCTGTCCGGCCGACGCGATCAAGCGCGGTGAGGACGGCGTAGTGCGGAGCGCGCTCGAGCCCCGCTGCATCGCGTGCTCGAATTGCGTGCTGGCGTGTCCGTTCGGGGTTCCCAAGGTACACGTGGAACTGGAGCTGATGGTGAAGTGCGATATGTGCTACGACCGCACTTCGGTAGGTTTGCGGCCGATGTGCGCCACAGTGTGCCCGAGCCAGGCGCTGGCTTACGTGCCCGCGAAGACGATCGCGGCCGACCGCCGCGATAAGCCCGTGAATGATTTCATGTTCGGCAAGCAGCACGTGCGGACGAAGGTGATGATGATGGCCCCTGAGGAGAACGCGGCCATCTCGGTTGATGTAGCCGATTCTATCTGGGAGGGCGAGGATGCCGGTGGATCCATCGACGAAGCAGCGTTTGTGGAATGAGGAGTTCAGCGTCCACGCGTCGGAGGACAAGTACGTTCTGCGGCGGCAGTTTTCGAAGTTCCTGGTGCTCACCAGCTTCGGCATGTTCGCCGGGAACGTGTGGATCTGGGTAAAGAGCCTGTTCCAGGCGCCCGCGCCGGCGTACCCGCCGAAGACCGTGGCGAACGCGGCGGACGTGCCGGTGGGCGGAGTAAAGCTGTTCGCCTATCCCGGCCCGGACGACCGCTGCATTCTCGTGCGCACCGCGGAGGACCGCTTCGTCGCCTACAGCCAGAAGTGCACCCATCTTTCCTGCGCGGTCTATTACGCAAAACAGGCGAACCGCCTGGAGTGCCCGTGCCACGAAGGGTATTTCTCAGTCGAAGACGGCAGCGTTTTGCAGGGGCCGCCGCCGCGCCCGCTGCCGCGAATCGAACTCGCGCGCAAAGGCGATCAGATTCTTGCCGTGAACGTCCTTACAGGAGGGGAACACAAGTGAAGCCGATTCCCGAACGGGTGCGCGCCGGCCGGAGGACGTTGATTGACGCGGTGATCATCCTGATCGTAGTGGTGTTGATGACGCAGATGTGGCTGCTGACGGCGTCGCTCGAATCGTACCTCGCAGGCCACACGGAAGTGGCGCTGCCGGGCATGCTGATTTCCGGCGTGCTGCTGCTGGCGTGCTTCGGGTTGTACCGGTTCGTCGCGCACACCGATCTGCAGCCGGAGCCCGAGGATCGCCGTTAGTCCGTCACCCGCAGGCCGGCATCCATGTTGTATATACCGCCGGCACGCGTCTTGAGCGGCACTGTACCAGCGCCATAGCGCACCACACACGGGCGGCCCAGGTTCGATACGAGCCGTGCGCTCCTCAACTTGCGCTGCGACCAAGCGATGTCCACTGTGAACCCGCTGCGAGCGCATAGGCCCGTCACGCTTCCGGTAGCCCATGCATCGGGGAGCGCGGGTAAGAGGTGCAGTTCGCCCGCGTGGCTCTGCAATAACATTTCCGCTATTCCGGCTGTGCCGCCGAAATTGCCGTCAATCTGGAACGGCGGGTGCGAGCAGAACAGGTTCGGCATCACGCCGCCGGCCGTGTAACGCACCTCGCCGCTCTTGGCCGGCGACAGTAGATTGCGCACCAGCATGTGAGCGTGATTGCCGTCTTCCATGCGCGCCCAGAAGTTGATCTTCCACGCGCGCGACCAGCCGGTGCCCTCGTCGCCGCGTAACTCGAGCGTGCGCCGCGCTGCCTCGAAGAGCTTCGGCGTGCCGCGCCGGGTGATCTGGTTGCTCGGGTGCAATGCATAAAGGTGCGAAATGTGCCGGTGCTTCTGATCGGTTTCGATCAGGTCCTCCGGCCATTCCTGAAGCTGCCCGCGGCCGCCGATTTGATACCGCAGCAGCTTGGCAAGCTTCCCTTTCAGTTCGTTGCGGAACGGGGCGTCGCGGTCCAGGATCTGCGATGCCGCAACGCAGTTCGCGAACAGCTCGCGAATGATCGCGAGATCCATCGTGGGCCCCATCGTGATGCCGGCGCGCTTCTTATTGCCCGCTTCGTCCGTGTAGTCGAAGCCGATCTCGGGCGAATTGCCGGCAGCCGTCACGAGGCGGCCCTTGCCGTCGTCAACCAGCCAGTCCGAACAGAACTCCGCGGCGCCCTTCATGACGGGGTATGCAGTCTGGGCGAGGAACCGGCGGTCCCCGGTGAACAGCCAGTGCTCCCATAGATGGGCGCACATCCAGGCGCCGCCTACCGTCCAGAAAGCCGGCATGGCGTTGTTATCGACGGGCTGGGCGTCGCGCCAGATCGTCGTGTTGTGGTGCTCCACCCACCCGCGCCGTCCGTACATCTTGCGCGCAACCTCGCGGCCCGTGACAGACAACTCCCGCAGCATTTGGAACAGCGGCTCGTGGCACTCGGAGAGATTCGCCACCTCCGCGGGCCAATAATTCATTTCGGTGTTGATATTCGTGGTGTAGGCGCTCGCCCACGGCGGAATCACGTGAGGGTTCCAGATGCCCTGAAGGTTCAGCGGCTGGCCTCCGGGACGCGAGCCGGCGATCATCAGGTAGCGGCCGTACTGGAAATAGAGCGTTGCCAGGCCGGGATCCCGATCGTTAGCGAATTGCGTAATGCGCTCGTCGGTCGGAAGCCGGCTCTGGTCTGAGGCCTCGCCGAGCGAGAGGGAAACGCGGTCGAACAGCCGTTTGTAGTCGACGATATGGGCCTGCCGGAGCACCTCGTATGTCTTCTTCGAGGCCGCATCGAGATGCGCGCCCGCACGGGCGGCCTGATCGATACCTGTTTTGCTAGGGCTCTTGTCGAAGCCGTTGTAGCTGGTGGCCGCAGCAAGGATGAGCATCACCTCGGAGGCACCGGTCACCGTGAGTCCCTCCGTCGTCGCATCCACGGTCCCGTCCGCCGTTACGGCGCGCAGCCGGGCTTCGAACCGTGTCCCCAGGCCGCCGATCTCATCGCCATACAGCACCGCCTTCGCGCGCGGGTGGCGCTTGCCGTCCTTATCCCAGAGCTCCGGGTACTTCCACTGCTCACCACGCTTCTCCACCCACTCCAGAGTGCGGCGCAGGACGAACCCGGGCGCCTGGCCCGTCAGCCTGATTCCCGCGGGGTCGGCCGCGGCGGCTTTCGCGGTGGGGTGAATCGAGCGGAGCAGGGCGCGAAAGGTCAGCCTGCCCGGCTGACTGGCGCCAAGCCGGATGACGATCACCTGATCCGGGTAGCTGGCGAAGATTTCGCGTGTGTACCCGACACCGCCGGACAC
>DATMXS010000483.1:0-8535 GCA_035561355.1 Bryobacteraceae bacterium
CCCGAGAACTCCGCGATCGGTATATTCGCTACGTCGTCGCCCGGTATGCCGGAATGCACATCACCTGGCAGGGCGTTCAGGAGTTTGAAGAATACGAAAACGGCCGCACCCTGCTCAAGGAAATCGGTGAATTGCTGAAGAAGCTCGACCCGTACCAGCACCCGCGTTCCACTCACACGGTAGAAACCTCCTCACCGCTGTACGGTGACGGCTGGATGGACCATATCCTCTACCAGTCCTCTGACGATAACGTCGGCGCCATCGAGCACCAGCTCTACGCCGCCCCATTCGTCAACTCCGAATTCGCCTACGAGGACAGCGGCGCCGGCCGCACACATCCGCACCATGTCGATACGAACGAGTTCCGCCGCCGGCTCTGGAACTCCAGCATGGACGGCCAGTACCCGTATTTCGGAAATACGGGCACCTACGGCGGCGGTAAATCCGGAGTTGAGCCGCAGTACCTCGATTCCCCCGGTGCGAAGCAGATGACCGTTTGGTTCGACTTCTTTTCGCGCACCCGCCACTGGGAACTCGAGCCCTACTTCGATGTGGATGGCGGCCGCGCTCTCGCCCTCGAACGCCCGCGCGATGAGGGAGTGGAAGGTATCGAATACATTGTCTATGTCGAAAAGGCCGGCCCTGTCGAAATCGTGCTGCCCAAACACAGCTACGATATCGCTTGGATCAATCCGATCGACGGCCAAGTGACCAAACTGAAGGGGTTCAAGGCCGAGCGGTGGTCCGGCGAACCGCCCAGCAAGGATCACGACTGGGTGCTCCACATCTCACGCGAGGGTCGCAAGGAGGGCCTGCGGTCTTACAAGTTCGAATCGCGCGCGATCGTCATGCAGGAAGTCGAGCAGAATCCCAAGCGCGCTCCGTTTGAAATCGCCAGCCCCGCCGACGACACGCTCTCCATCTCAAAGCCTGCCGCATATGAGGCGAAGCTCACTCGCGAAACGCGCGCAACGCGTTCGATGATGTATCTCTGGACGGCTGAAGTTCCCGGCGAGGAACAGAGCGTCCGCGTCATCGGCACCGGTGCGAAAGGGGCCTTCCGGATTCCGAAGCGCCCGGGACGCGTCTTTCCCTCCACCCTCGCGGTCCGCCTCTACGGCATGAACGCAAACGGGAAGGTCTACTCGGTATTCCGCGTGTGGAAACTGATTGAATAATGGCGCGAATTCTCGCAATTGATACGACCGGGGAATCCGGCAGCCTGGCCGCCCTGGAAGGCGGAGTTATCGTCGCCGAGTCGCTCCTGCAGCCGCCCCAGACCTTCAGCAATACGCTGTTTACTCACGTGCGCGAGCTTCTCGATCGCGCCGGCTGGAACATCGCGGAAGTGGACGTGTTCGCCACCGCGGCCGGACCCGGGTCCTTTACCGGTGTGCGCATCGGGATCGCGGCTGTGAAGGGGCTCGCCGAAGCCACAGGACGCCGCGTCGCCTCCGTTTCGAACCTGGAGGCGCTCGCGTTTTTCGGTTCCGCACCGCTCCGCGCGGCCGTGCTCGACGCGCGCCGCGGCCAAGTCTACGCGGCGCTCTTCGACGCGCAACTGAACACGCTCCGCCCGGCAGCCGTCACCCTGCTGCCGGACTGGCTGGCAGGCGTGCCCACCGCCGATCTCGAGTTCCTCACGCACGATCCGGGATTGGTCCGCCCTGCCCTCGCCAGCACGCCTTTCGAATCCGTCACCGTGACTGAGGTGCCGCACGCCCTCGCCCGCGCCGTGGCGCACATCGCAGCATGCCGCGAACCAGTGGACGCTGCCGCAATCGACGCAAACTATGTCCGCCGCTGCGACGCGGAGCTGTTCTGGAAGGATCCGAGGTAGCGCCGCGCCGCTCGGTTCGCTGTAAAATCAGACGGCACGCGATGCTGCCCGGGTGACCATCGCCCGCGGCATCAACCGGAGGATCGCCCATGCCCGCCAACCTGACGCCTGACTATATGGCGGCTGAGCGGGATTACAAAAGCGCCGCTACCACCGCCGAGAAGATCGCCGCCCTCGAGCGCATGATGGCTACCCTGCCCAAGCACAAGGGCACGGAAAAAATGCAGGCGGACATCAAGCGCCGCCTCTCGCAAGCGCGCAAAGAGGCACAGAAGAAGGGCGGCGCCCACGCCACGCCGTTCTACCTCGTCGAAAAGGAAGGCGCCGCGCAAGTCGCACTGCTGGGTCCGCCGAACTCCGGCAAATCCCAGCTTGTCTGCTCGCTCACCCATGCCACTCCGGAAGTTGCGGATTACCCGTTCACCACGCGCCTACCCGCGCCCGGAATGATGCGTTTCGAAAACGTCCCCATCCAACTCGTGGACCTTCCGCCGCTCTCGCGCGAGTTCACCGAGCAGTGGCTTCCGCAGGTGCTCCGTAACGCCACAGCATGCGTCTTGGTAGTGGACCTTGCCGGCTCGGACATTCTCGACGATATCGAGTTCGCGCTGGAATGGCTGAACGCACGCCGCATCCCCGCCCCGAGCCTCCTCATCGCGAACAAGTGCGACCGGCCCGGGGGCGCGGAGAATTTCGCAGCCCTCGAGGAACTCTATTCCGCGCGCCTGCATTGCATCGCGATATCGGCAACCACTGGAGCCGGGCTAGACACGTTCGCCCGGGCCTTGTTCGATGCGCTCGCGCTCGCGCGCGTCTACACCAAGGTGCCCGGCAAGAAGGCGGAACTGGATGCGCCCTACGTGTTGAAGCGCGGCGCCACTGTGCAGGACGCCGCGCGCATGGTACACCGCGATTTCGCCGATCAGTTCAAATACGCCCGCCTCTTCCGCAAGTCCGGCGGGCACGACGGGCTCATGGTCGAACGAAGCCATCTCATCGAGGACGAGGATATCCTCGAGTTCCACATCTGAGGTCGCCGAACGAAAGTGCTCGCGATAGAGGCCGGGCTCGCGCCCGGCTGAACCCGGTGACGGCCGGGCGTGCCCGACCATTTGAGTTTCTACATTCCGAGCACATCCGAGTATCATCGGTTTGTATCAGGGCACGAGTTTACTCGTGTCGATCGATTCGATGGTGCAGGTGGGCTTCAGCCCCTGGCGATCGCGAGACCCCGCACGGCTTCGTCGGAAGAAGACAGGGGCTAAAGCCCGATTCTTTTTCGTCCAGATCGGCACGGCTGAAGCGCTCGGCTGAATCGGCTGGGGAGCCGGTTCGCGGGCGAGGGCGTCCGCCCCACCTGGAGCCGTTACAGCTTCACGCGCGGAATCCTGTCTTCCACTGGCGGCATGGCCGGGAAGTCCGTATATGGCTCCGCCTGATACCAGTACGCACACGAGAAGAAGTTGTCCCCGCGATCGTTCGCGTGCCCGTGCTCCATTGTGTGCTTCATGTACTTCGTGAACGTCACGGGATTATCGCCATGCCACCTGTAGCAGCAGTACCTTCCGCCTGTCCGCTCCGGCATGATAATCAGGGGCGCACCGTACTGTTGATGTGCGAACGGAATTGCGCCATCTCTCCCGCCGAAGTTCCAGGACCCCAGGAAATAGTCCTCCGAACCGGTCCCGATGATCGCGGGCTTGGACGGATCATCGATAAAGATCATGTCGTCGCCTTCGCCCATCCAGCCATCGGCGTTGAGCAGAACGCCAAGCGTCACGCCCATTAGATTGCCGCGCCCACGCGTCTCGCAATAGACGTGATTCTTCTCGCCCAAGGGGTTGAGCTTCTCGCCCGTATTCGCGACATTTGGAGTGGCCTGCCGGTACTGCGCGTGAAAATACAGCGCGTCCTGGGGCAACGGCGTCAGCATGTAATCAATGTTCGAATAATACGCGCCGACATCCGCCTTGCCCTCGTTCGTCACCGTGATGCGCGCCGACTTACGGAACGGCATGGCGAAGTAGGAGTTCAGCGATCCGGTGGACGGGATGCGGCCCGGCGAGCACGCCAGATACGCGGACTCGTACAGAACGTACTGCCCCAGATTCAGCCCGAAAAAGTCTCCCACCGGGGCTTCCACGCTCGGCTTCTCGCTGCCGTCCCAATAAGCGCGGAGCACCAGTTCCTTCAGGTGGTTCCCGCTCGACGCCGCGATCGTGAACCAGATATGAGAAATGATGCCAGGCCCGTTCGCACTGAAAAGCTCCTGCGTCGCGCCCGCTTTGATCTGGAACCGGTCAGCGTTGCCGCCCGTGCGATCGTGGCTGGATTGCTTCAGTGATTGATAGCTCTGCGTGCGTGCGTATTCCGGCAGGAACGCGGCGCGGCCTTCGCGGCGGTTCTGGCCCCCTTGAGGCTGCTGCGCAACCGCAGGAACCGCGGCGGGCGCGGCGGCCATACCAGCGAGGGCCATCAACCGTCCGATGAAACCGCGGCGGTCGCCCTGATACGTGTTCGACATGAAGAGTTCTCCTCCGAATATGCCGTTATACTGCAACGGATCACCGCAAGGTGCGCTTTTCTTTCGGCGGCGCTCGCCGCCTGTGCGTTCGCGCAATCGCCGCAACTCCTGCACGTTTTCGACGGCCTACTTTAAGCCCTACGCCGGATATCGCCGGCACCTCGCCGAAGCCGGGTAGTCGCATTTGCGGGGATGCGCTGCCCTCACTGGAATCTCCGGCGCCGGCTTCTTCCCCGAATACATCAGCCATGAGCGGGCGCAGCAGCTCGCTCACGCAGTGCCACACCGGGGCTCCCAAGTCGAATCCGCCGGCGCCTTACTCGAGCGCACCGGCATTGACGTTCATCGTCTCCCGGCACGCGGCGGCCGGAACCTGAATCGAACTTCTTTCCCGCGGGTAGTGACTACACCCGCACGCGGGTACTCTTCACCGAAACACTTCTTGATGAAAAAGGTTTTTAATCTTTACCGCGTTGACGGAGTACTAGAACTCGCCTTAGAATCAACTCAAACTAAACCCATGATGGGAGACACTTCAACTCTCCAGTACGATGGCGTTCGTACTATGCCCCAAACCAGCGCCATTCGGATTGTCATCGCTGATGACCATCCGATCTTCCGCGACGGTTTGCGGAAGTTGCTCAGCCTCGAGGAGGATTTCGAAGTTGTCGGTGAAGCAAAGGACGGCAACGAAGTCCTTGATGTCGTGAGACAGACGGAGCCCGACGTCCTGCTGCTCGATCTGCGGATGCCGAGCCTGGATGGGCTGGCGGTGCTCCAGAGCCTCAAGGCGATGACGTCGCAGTGCAAGGTCATCATCCTGACAGCCTCTGAAGACAAGAACGAGTTCGTGCAGGCCATGAAACTGGGCTGTTCCGGCATCGTGCTGAAGCAGACCGCCACCGAGTTGCTGTACAAGAGCATCCGGAAAGTGTTCCAGGGCGAGATCTGGCTCGATTCTCACACCACCGCTGCAGTCATGCGGCAGTTCGCATCTCCGGCGCGCATTACACCGAGCGATCGCAAGGGGCGCGGTGAACGCAGCCCGCTGAGCCAGCGCGAACGCGAGATCGTTGCCCTAGTGGCGCAGGGATTCAAGAACAAAGAGATCGCCGAAAAGATCTTCATCAGCGAGCAGACGGTCAAGAATCACCTGCACAATATCTTTGATAAGCTCGGCGTTTCCGACCGGCTGGAACTCGCGCTGTACGCGATTCACAAGGGATTCCACTCCGAGGCAGACGCTCAGGAGCGCTGAGTCCTGCGCTCGGCGAAACCTTCAAGAATGAGCCTGGAGGCGCGAGCGAAGTGACTCGCCGCCGGGCCTCCTTTCTAAAGACATAAGGACGGTGGCGCGTGAGGGAAAACCTGCTGTTGGTTTTCCTCCGCGTCCACGGTCCGGCATTTCCACGGCCCCCTCGCAGTTTTATGCGCGCTTCTTCTGGAAGTTGGCAAACAGCTTCCGCTTGGCTTCCTGCATTTCCAGCGCCGACACCAAATCGGTCTTGCGGTTCAACTCCCGTCCTGTGAGATCCGGCTTGAGGAATCCGCCGAGGCCCGGAAGCTGGCGCAGAATCTCCCACGGCGTTGCGTACCAGCAGTAGATCCGCGACTGCGTCACTCGTCTACGGCGTTGATTTGGTAGACCCTCGGGGCGCATCTTCCGTGAGAAACCGGATGCTCCTTCAGGCTCATCTTGTATGAGACAAGACTGATAGTTGACAATCCAGTCCGTACCGTTCAAAAATAAGGACTGCCAACCGATACTCCTCAGTAGCTCAATGGTAGAGCATTCGGCTGTTAACCGAAGGGTTGTAGGTTCGAGTCCTACCTGAGGAGCCAAACTAAGTCCTTTATTTTCAACGTATCCCTTACTGAACACGCCAGTTGCGCCATTCGTGCGCGAGTGGTGCCCCGAATCGCGATTTGCTCATCCTTGCTCCAATTTCTTACCGTTTGAGCTCTCGGGTCCCCCCAGAATCCCCCCAGCAAGCAGACGTTCCCGGCGCGGTGCAACGCGCGCCATGGCAGCCCGCTCGCTCGCTCTCCCGCCTGGGGGGAAGTGTGCTATTAATCGCCCATGCCCTGAACGACCCCTCGTTGGGCCGAAATATACCAAGACGGCTGGTGGGGACACGGTCCGTGGATATGACTGACCTTAGCGAGATTCTGCCGAAACGGGAATTGGCTGAGCGCCTTGGTGGGCGTCTAATCCTGGAAGAATACGGGAAGACGGCACTCGGCGCAATCGCGAAGAGGACTCCCAACACCGTGCACGGTATCGCTGCCAATGTTTGGAACCGGATCGTGTTCAAGAGATGGAATTCAGTAGACCCGCAGCAGCTCGCGCCGTATTTCCGGCAGTCTGATCCGACACTCCATCTGGCCATTTCAGATGTGATCGGAAACGAAGTCATTCGCGACATCTACTACGTGAGGGGCTGGAAGGGATCAAAGAAACCATCCAGGCTCGCCGTGGAGTTGCTGGTCGCGCACGTATATCGCAATGATCTGCAACTGGGTGACGTTACGTTCAGGAATCCGGATCAGCCTATACCGCCCGCAGCAAGGAGATTTTCTGACCAGACCCACAGGGGCTTCGGGCTGCTGCCGATACTGATGGAAAACCTGATAAAGAAGGCTCGCGAGCACCACTGCGAACAAGTGACTCTGACCGCGGCGCGCAGAGATCAGGTGCCTATGTTCGGCCATCATGGGTTCAGGGTTGAGGACACCGCCAGCGGTCAGGCGGCAATGAGACTTGGCTACGGCATCCCAATGGAACGGGACGTTGAGGCTTTTCGAGCCTGAACCGGTCGAGATCCAGGTAGAGCTCCGCCGCTGGGCGGCTCGTTTCGCGCACACGCGCCCGGTGTTGCGCCGGCGCTGGCCGGCTGACAGGCAGGAACTACGTGGTCCGCGTCGCCGAGGACTGGACGCGCGAGAATGAAATGGCACATGGCTTCCGTCTTGACCCGGGAGGAGAGCAAGGAACTGCTGGCTTTGTGTCGTGCCGGCCGACTCTACGAGATCGAAGACTGGATCAAGGCCGGCAAGTCGATCCAAATGGCCGAGGGCGTCCGCGGCACTCCCCTTCAAATCGCGGTCGTGAAGGGCTTCCGGAGCCTGATCGAGTTGCTGGTTCGAAACGAGAGCCAAGTCAAGCTCAAGAACAAAGCGCTCGCCTGGGCCATCGAACACCGACGGATGGATCTGGCGCAGCTGCTTGTCCGAGAACGAGCCGAGATCGCATCCCTGCCTTTTTACGAGGTCCTTCGGACATGGGACCCTAAGATCATTCGATTTTTCCTGGACCGCGGGGCCGATGTGATTCGCGACCAACCGTTCGCGGACGAGGTGCGAACGGCCCTGAGGATCTTCAAGGAGTGCCGAGAAAAGCACCCGGAGTTGGCCGGGCAATTGACGCAGCAGGCAGAGAGCGCGCTCCGATTCTTCAGCCATACCGGGAATCTCAAGTGGGTGGAACTGATGCTCGGGCTGGGCGCCGATCCCCGGTCGAAGGGTCCCATGGTCTATTCGGACCACGATGGCGACCATGCGGAATGCTACGTTACGGGTGTCGAGGAGGCTTGCTCGCTCGGGAAACTGGACGTGCTCCAGCGATTCAAGGTGCGGCCGGAGACCGATGATTTGCCGGAGCTTCTTCGGTCCGCATCTCTATTCGCTCATGTGGACGTAATTCGTTATCTGCTCGACCTCGGAGTCCAACCGAACGAGCTGGAAAATGGCGGATCATCGGCTTTGGAACGTTGTATCTGGCACCTTGAGTACGAGGATCTCGGCAATTTCCCTCACAAGGAGCTGTATTGCCTCTGGCGTAATTCTCGAACCTGGGAGGCAATCACAGTCTTGGCCAAAGCCGGTGCCGTATGGCGGCCGGATGGCACGTGGACGATTGGCTTTGTTCGCCGAAAGCTATTGAAAGTGTCACCAGCGCTCGTGACTGACGTTTTCGAGCTCCTCAAGGGTCTTGGTGCGTGCACGGAGGAAACGGTTCGTCTCTTCCTCGACAATCCGCCGATGCGGAAGCACCTGGCCGGCAGAGAGCGGGATCTGGCGCGCTTCGGGCTGAAGTGTCCGGAAGCCCGCCCGGCGCCGACAGCCTCGAACCAGACGAGGCCGCCGGTCCAGAGCCAGCCGCCTCCCCGCG
>DATMXS010000484.1:0-6530 GCA_035561355.1 Bryobacteraceae bacterium
AACTCAGCTTCCACCTCGAGGGTGACTTCCTCGAGCCCGTGAACACGCGGCGTCACTTTCAAGACCAGGCCCAGATCCTCGAAGTTGAACGCGGGAGGGATCCCAAAGTTGGCGCCCAGCAGTGCGCCCGTGACGATGGGGTACTTGTCGCCGACATGAAAGGTGGCAGGCTGGCCGTCCGATGAGCGCATCAGCGAATGCAGCAGGATCTTCGACTGGGAGTCGTTCATTCTGGCAAATATGCCGGCATCGGCAATCCCGAGTCCTAAGATTGTGTGGCCGGTCAAGAATCGCGCGAGGCTCTGGACTACGCCTCTCGAAGCATCGCTCCCGAGCCAATACATCGGGAAATTGGTTGGCAGCATGAAGCCGTAGGACAGGAACGCGCTGCGGTTCACTTCGAGAAATTGCACTTCGACCGCCACCTGCGGACGGCCCGCTCCCAACTGCTCGAAGATAAGCTGCGCCGGTCGGACCTTGGAGATGCGGTCCCGGATCAGGACCATGCGGCGCGTAGTGTCGACCGACAGCTTCATGATGTCGAGCGATTGTTGGACGGCACGCGCCAGCTCCTGAGCTTCCTGCGGGGTCACTGTGTCCAGGATGGGGATGCTCACTGCGACGGTCGGCTCGAGGTCGCGCCGCTTCGCCGGGGTGTCCTTTGCGACCAGGAACAGCTTCTCGCTGAGCGGGATGATGAAGGAGCCGGTTGCGGCCTCGAGCGCCCGAACCGCCCCGCGGAAGCCCACATCCTCCAAGCGGATCCGCTGCTCCGGTCCGGCTTCGAAGTCCCCGTCGAAGACGGTGTCCAGTCCCCACATCCTGGCGATCCGCTCGTAAAGCGTCTTGGCGGTGCCGCGAAGATCGAGAGTGCACCGCTCGTCCGAGGGTGTGAGGTCGGGAGGGGGCTTCAGGCGGCGCAACTCGGCGAGGTCGTCGGCTGTGATTTGCTCTGAAAAGCCGGGAGGGGCTGCCTCGGAGATTTCTGAAGGGTTCTCACTCTTTATTTCGGGGCGCGGGGCGGGCTTGGCCTGGAGGGCGGCCTTGGTCCGCAGAGCCTGACTCTTCGCCCAGTACTCCAGCTTCGTCGGCTCAAGCCCGGCTGCTTGGGAATAAAGGAGATACGCCTCTACGATGTCGCCCGAACGCTCGGCCTTCTGTCCCCGCTGGAACAGTTCCTTCGCGCTTGGACCGGAGCCGGCCAGAAGTGACGCCAAGGCAAGGCACACGATGGATGCGCGGACGTGGAGAGACACCAGGAAGGTAAGACGCTGCCTTGCCCGAAAACGTGCAAACGCCTCTGGACCGTTTCGCAGAAATGGAATAGGATCGGAGTCGAAATGCTTAGTTTCACGCTCGCACAGCCTGCGTATACTCCCCGGACCCCGGAGACCATTGAGGATCTGGGCCTTTCGTCCACTGTGATCACGGACCTGATTCTCCGCCGTGCGTACCTGGCGGGCACTTCGACGCTCTCCTCGTTGAGTAAGTCGCTGAAACTCTCAACCGTTGTAGTGGAGAATATCTTCCGCGAACTCCGGCAGCAGCAGTTGATCGAAGTGAAAGGGATGGTCGGAAATGACTATTCCTTCACCCTGACCAACGCCGGGCGGAGCGCCGCGCAGGAACGTTACCTGCTCACGCGTTACGCCGGACCCGCGCCGGTGCCGCTGAAGCAATACACGCGAGCGGTGAAATGCCAGACGGCCCGTGTTCGCGCCGATCGCGAGGTGCTCCGGAAGGCCTTGTCGGACTTGGTCCTGACGGAGGAGTTTCTGGACCGGCTCGGCCCCGCGATCATTTCCCAGAACTCGATCTTCCTTTACGGGCCGACGGGCGGCGGCAAGACGAGCGTGGCGGAGAGGCTGCTGCGTGTATACCAGGACGTCATCGTGGTGCCTTATGCGCTGGAGGTGGACGGCCAGATCATCCAGATGTTTGACCCCGTCGTACACGAGCGCATCGAAACGTTCGCCGAGGACCTGGACCCCCGCTGGGTGGTCTGCAAGCGGCCGTGTGTGATTACCGGCGGTGAGTTGGTGCCTGCCATGCTGGATTTGCGCCTGGACGAGTCTACCGGGATATACGCGGCGCCGCTTCAATTGAAGGCAAACAACGGCATCCTCGTAATCGACGACTTCGGCCGCCAGCTCATGGCCCCTCGCGACCTCCTGAACCGGTGGATTGTTCCGCTTGACCGGCGTGTGGACTACCTGATGCTGAAATACGGCGTCAAATTCCAGATCCCGTTCGAGATGCTGGTTGTCTTCGCGACCAACCTTAACCCGCGGGAACTAGCGGACGAGGCCTTTCTCCGCAGAATTCAGAACAAGGTTTACGTGGACAACGTGGACGCCGGCACCTTCGCCCTGATCTTCGATCGCGTCGCGCGCGCACGCAACCTGACCTACCCGCCAGAAATAGTCGATTATCTTCGCGACATCTGCAGCGCGCATGCTGATGGCCAATTGCGCGCCTGCTACCCCGCGGACATCTGCGGCATCCTGGTCTCGATCGCCGGATACGAAGGACGCGCTCCTGAAGTGAACATGGAGAACCTCGACCGCGCCGCCGCCTTGTATTTCGCGCGCGGCTGATCCATCAGAGCCGCGACTGCAAGGAGCGGGTTCACGCAATCCGCCCTTGCAGCGCGGCGATCCGGTTTGCGGAGTTGCGTTGCGCAAGCACTGCACTCGGCCGTCCTGAACGGTCCTCTCCGATGTACTCTTTGGTCAGGAGGGGCAAGATGGCAACCTACGTCATCCTGAGCCGATTCGGGCCGGACGCTTTCGACGACCCTGGAGATTTTCCCAAGCTCGCCGAGAAGGTCGCTGCCAAGGTCAAGGCCGAGTGTCCCGGAGTTCAGTGGAAGCACAGCTACGCCACTACGGGTCGTGTGGATGTGGTGGACATCGTGGAGTCGGATGACGTGAGGCAGGTCGAAAAGGCCGCCATGATCATCCGCGCATATGGCCACTCCACCACCGAAACGCTGCTGGCCACACCGTGGCAGGAATTCATTTCAATGCTGCGGTAGACCGTGAGCTCGAGAGGCCCCGGCGGCCACGGCGCCAGGAGCGTGTGTCGAGAGCTATCGGGGCAATCCGAACGAAGAGCACGACTTGCGTCAGGCGGCCTCCGAGCCACCTGGAGTTTCGCACAGGCAAGGCGGCGACACAGTCGCTTCAGCCGCGCCGAGTGTCCGCGAGGGCTGGTTTCGTTATTTTTTGCTCACATTAGGTTATTTGACTTGTTTTGCCCGGAACACCGCGGCAGACTGTTTGCCTCTCATGCATTGCCGGGCCATTTGCGTCCTTCTCACGTCCTGCGTTGTTTCTAGTTCGGCCGATGACCGCAGGGTCTCCGAACTGCTTGTTGAAGCCCGCAGCCTGACTAATGCGTGGCGGCTCACGGAGGCGGAGGGGCTGCTGCTGAAGGCCCGCAGCGCTGCCGAATCGGAAGGCACCGATCCGTATCGCGCAGCGGTACTGAACAATCTTGGTTCTGTCTACGAGTCGCAGGGCCGGCTGCTGGAGGCTAGGGATGCGTATCAGCTCGCGGTTTCGCTGTGGGAACGATGCGAGGACGAACAAGGGCTCGCGCAGGCCCTGAACAATTTGGCCGGCTTGTACTGCAGGTTACGGCGATACCGCGAAAGCGAGCGGCTTCATTTCCGCTCCCTTGCGATTCGCGAGAAGCTGGCGGGCCCTGTCCACGCGGATGTCAGCCGAGCGTGGAACAACCTGACGGTGCTCTATCTGGCATGGGGCCGGCTCGAGGATGCCGAAGAGGCCGGCTTGAAAGCGCTCCAGAAAGCCCCCGAGATGGCTGCGCGACCCGATCTCGAGGCAGCATCCATCCGCGTCAATCTGGCGATCATCGGCAACCGCGCGCGCCGATTCGAGAATGCGGAAGCGCATGCGCGCCATGCTGTCGAAATTTGCGCCGCGCACGGAGCGGCCGGGCGTCCATGCCGTTCGTACGCGCTCACCACTCTGGCCCGCGCGTTGGCCGGCCAGCGTCGGGGGATTGATGCACTTGCCGCCGCCGAACCCGCCGTGGAGATCGCCCGCGAACTGTTTGGTGAGCAGAGCCTCTCGTACGCAGATTCGCTCCACGCCCACGCGACGGCGCTCGTAGCGTGCGGCCGGAAGCGCGACGCCGAACAGTCGTTCAAAGAAGTCCAGCGCATCCGAAAGGACGCGGAACGTCGAAACTACCTGGACGTGACCATCGACATCTCGGCATTGGAAGCCCCTCCCCGAACGGGCGCGCCGGACTGAAACGGGAGCCAATCAAGTTAGTGGCGGGGTGTCGTGGACACTTTTCGAACTTTGGTGCCGACCCTAGGTACACGGCCGCTATCGCTGCCGGCAACTTCCAGTTCCCGAGGCTCGACGTGTTCCCGAACGTCGAGTTCCAGCAGGACCTTCAGGTGAGCGTCGGCCCGAACGGAGTTGCGCCCCAGACGAGCGCCGACCCCGATTACGGCTACGCGGCATCTGCCGGCCTTCTTCGCCCGGCGGGATACAGTACGATATCACGTTCGCGGGGGACAACCCCTGACGGGCAATGATCTGGCACGGGCGCTCAGCCGCTGATCAAGAGTTCCGTCAGCTTTCGCTGGGCGGTGTGTCCCAGGGATTCTCGTGAGCGACATCAGCAACGTACGGTTCCAATATGGGGCTGATTTGGCCGAACCGAGTTTCGGGGGTGAGGTCCCTGAGCCGTCCTCGGCTTGTTGGCGACGATCGGGGTCGCCGCGATTATCATTGGCCGCATGAGGCGCCGGCGAGTGGGCCGTTAGCTTCTCAGTGCCGTTCGGCACAGGCTGCCCGGCAGTCGCAAGAGGCGCCGCAGAGGCGATGCCGGAGTCATCACCCGCTGCTCAACGACTCGCGGACGGCAACTACGTCCTCGGGAGAGGCGCGGCGTCGGTCGTGTGCGGAGGATGGTCATCTAGACCGCTCCGCAACGCCGATCGGTTCCGCCGCCTCCTCGCCGGATGCAGGACGCACAACCTGTTCCGCTGGAGTATGCCAACGGCAGCGCACTGAGGCGACGCGCTCTGTCCGGACGCGTTGTTTCACTGTCCGAAATCGAATGTTGGCGCGCAGGTGGGGATCGTCCAGTCCGCACTACGTTCGTGCGCGGGCAGAATTTCGAACGCGGTGTCGGTCACGGGTTTCGAAGTGCGGAACTTCGCTTGCGACCCGGCCCGACCCGCGACTATGATTGTGCGTTGCCTCGTAGTGGCGAATCGAGCCATTAAATGATGACAAGACGCGAATGCCTGGCGTTGACCGGATCAACACTGTTCGCAAAGCCGGCACGGCCGCGCCCGAATATCCTGCTCATCTACGCCGACGATCTCGATGCGGACGAGATCGGGTGTACGAGGAACGCGCCGCACTTCCCGTCCTACACCCGGATGAAGAGCCTGGGCATGCCTTCTCTCCGTCCGTACGATGATCCGCGCATGCTTACGCCGCACATCGACAGCCTGGCGCGCGACGGCGCGAACTTCACCAGGCTGTATTGCACCTCCCCGCTCTGCACGCCGAGCCGGTGCTCGCTGCTCACGGGACGCTTCGCCAGCCGGAGCGCCGGTTTCCAGAGACTCTTCCCTCCGGGCGGTCCGGGGAACATCGTCTTCAATACGTCCATCGGGCCGGAGGAACCGAGCCTCGCCAAATCGCTACAGGAGCTTGGCTATGCGACCGGGGTGGTCGGCAAATGGCACAATTTTCTCACGGGGCCGCTGTCGGATGAAGTGGACAAGGAGATCCCCGAGAACGCCGCTATCACCGATCCGGCCGTAGCGCGCAGAGTGCGCGATCGCTATGAACTCGCACTCAAGACCCTTCGCGAAGGCTACGGATTCGATTTCGTTGACCGCATCAATATCGGCAATACCGAGCGCTACAGGCCGAAGGCGATCCGCGGCCAGAACCTGGAATGGCACCTCGAAGGCGCGCTGGACTTCCTGAAGCAGCACCACCATCGGCCGTTTTTTCTGTATTTCGCTCTCCCGATTCCGCACGGCCAGTACTTCGATCTGCGGCACCTCAACCTGCTGGCAACGGTCGGTGGCATGCTCGACAAGGCGCCCCAGGTGCAACCCTCCCGCGAGAGCATTTACCAGCGCCTCGATGCCGCGGGCATCAAGAATCCGCGCAACGCGATGGCCATCTGGATGGACGACACGGTCGGCGCGCTGCTCAAAGCGCTCGATTCCTACAAGGTCGCCGAGAACACCATCGTCCTCTTCATCAGTGACAACCCCTCGCGTGGCAAGAACAGCCTGTACGAAGGCGCACGCGTTCCCGGGCTGATTCGCTGGCCCGGCGTCGTGAAACGCGGGACCGTCGTCGACAGCCTCTGCGCGAATCTCGACGTGCCCGCCACCCTCATCGAAGCGGCCGGCGGACGCCCGCCTGACAGCATGCTTCAGGACGGCCGCAGCTTCCTCCCGCAGCTCAAGGGCAAGCGCGAACCGGCGGGCTGGCGCGACCAACTCCTACTGGAGG
>DATMXS010000485.1:0-17930 GCA_035561355.1 Bryobacteraceae bacterium
ATGGGCTACAGCCCGAACGGAGGCTGGGATGAGATCAACGGCGCAGTTGTCAAGCTCAGCGCGGACGTACTCACGCCAACGAACCGCATCCCGCTCGAGAGCACGGATGGATTCGCTGTCGGCGACCACATCGTTCTTGCCACCAGCCTCACGAAGGAATTTATCGACGAGGTGGGCATGAGTGGCGTATGGGAGCCCTTCGATAGCAACATCAAGGGCGTGATGTTCAGCCGCACCATCACCAATGTCGAACCGGGGGTGATCACGGTCGATACGCCGGTGCGCTTCTATCTCAAGATGCGCGACGATGCCCGTGCCTATCACGAGTCCCAGGCCATCGAGAACTCCGGCATTGAGGACCTCAGCATCGGAGACGTGCAGCACGGCGGCGTCGGATTCGGCCCGGCAGATTTCAACATCCCGGGCACGGCAGCTTACGACGTGCATGGAAGCCACTTCATCGATGTCAATCGTGCCCGCAACGTCTGGATCAAGAACGTTTCAACGTACCGACCTGCGCAGAACACGAAGAATGTCCACATACTGAGCAACGCCGTGCGAGTGCGTGACGCTTCTCACGTCACGTTGAAGAATGTGCACGTATCGCGCCCGGAGTACCGCGGTGAAGGCGGCAACGGCTACGGTTTCCATATCGAGGGTCAGGAGACGCTTCTTCAGGATTGCAGCGCAAGCTATCAGCGGCACGGGGGCACTTTTGGGACTATGCAGTGCTCCGGCAACGTGATTCATCGCTGCACGCTCGCGCGCTCGACAGCTTCGCCCTTCGGCGGAGGAGGCGACTTTCACAGGTTCTTGAGCCAATCGAACCTGATTGACAACCTGACCGTGGACAGGGACTTTTTCAACGCGCGATACCGCCCGAGCGGTACGCCGACACACGGCATCACTGCCACGCAGAGCGTCTTCTATAACATCAAAGGCATCGCATACCACCCTCGGCGGCGATACATCGTCGCCTCCGCCCAGGCGTTCCAGGGCTACATCATCGGCACGTCGGGACCGGCGGCGAACGCGATCATTCCAAGAGACCCACGCAGTGGTGATCAGGACTGGCTCGAGGGCGAGCGCAGGGGCGCCACACTCAGGCCGGTCTCACTCTATGCCTCGCAGCTTTCGAAGCGTAACAGGATACTCAGCGTTGACCAGGTGACGGCAAGCTCGTTCGAACCGGGTCATGCGGTAGAGAACACGATGGACAACGACCTGGGTACGTCGTGGTCCGCTGAAGCATTCGGTGCGTGGATAATGTACGACCTCGGCGAGGACCACGTGCTCAGCAGGATTGGGATTGCAATTTACAAAGGCGACGAGCGCATTGCGCGCGTCCAGGTTGAGACATCACTCGACGGAATGACGTGGACATCGCCAGTTGTCTTGCAAGCCTCAGGCACGAGTAACGACACCCAGGAGTTTGATCTTCCGAACGGCCGCGCTCGATACGTGCGGATCACCTCGCTCGGCAACACGCAAGACAACTCCGCGGCCATCACGGAAGTTGATATCTACGGTCTCTGACAGAACGGGTCGCGAACGGTTCCAGCCAAGAATGGGCGACAGGAGCGCCACCGCCATTCGCAACGGAGTTCGAGTTCTCTGTTAAGCGCAAACGCCAGGGAGCATGACACCGGCTGAAAGCTCCTGTCTCCGGAGTACAGCCGTTGGCAAGGTCACGCCTCGTGCATCGCACGCACAATGGCTCGTAGACTCCGTTCCACATCCTGGCTCGTGGTCGCCCACGACGCCACGCTGATGCGCATCGCGGTACGGCCCTGCCAGTTCGTGCCGCCGCACCAGCAAGTGCCCTCGCGCTGGATGCGGTCGATCACCCGCAGCGTAGCCTCGGCGTTGCCGAAACTGACGAGCACCTGGTTGAGCACTACATCGTTGAGAACTTCACAACCCGCGGAACGCAGGCCGTCGGCGAAACGCCGCGCATGGCCGCAGGTGCGGTCGATCATGCCTGCCAGCCCGGCCCTTCCCAGCGAACGCAGCGCCGCCCAAATCTCGACGCCCCGGGCACGCCTCGAGAGTTCGGGCGTACACTGGCCGGGATCCCGGCGCGTTCCCTTCGGAATGTAGGCCGCCGTGAGCGCCATCGCCCGAGTAAGAGACGCGCCGTCTCGCACGAAAGCCAGGCCGCTGTCATAGGGCACGTTCAACCACTTGTGCGCGTCGGTCGCCCATGAGTCGGCCTGCTCGACTCCGGCCACGAGCGGAGCCAACCTCGGGCTTGCCTTGGCCCACAATCCGAATGCGCCGTCCACGTGCACCCACGCGCCACTCGCATGAGCGAGTTCGCAGATCCGGTCAACCGGATCCACGGCCCCTGTGTTCACGTTGCCGGCCTGCACGCAGACAATAGCGGGCCCGGGGAGTCTAGGAAACGCCTCGGCGCGCATCCTCCCCTGGTCGTCGGCCGGGACCCGGACCACGCGCTCGCGACCCAGGCCTAGTAGTCCGAGCGCCTTCGTGACCGATGGATGAGTCTCCTCGCTGACCACGACCGTTAACGGCGGCGCGCCGAAGAGGCCGTCGGCTTCCACACTCCAGCCGAGTCGATCCAGCATGGCGCTGCGTGCCGCAGCCAGACCGGTGAAGCTGGCCATGGTCGCCCCACTCACGAACGCGACACCGCATTCCTCGGGCAGGCCGAGCAGTTCAATAACCCACCGTTGGGCGACCTCTTCGAGCCGTGAAGCGATTGGACTGGTTGCATGCAGAACGGCGTTCTGATCCCACGCCCCGGCGAGCCAGTTGGCGGCGAGCGCCGCAGGCAGACACCCACCGTGTACGAAGCCGAAAAATCGGCCACCCGCGGTGGCCACGGTGGCCGGAGATCCGATTCGGTCCAGGAGGTCGATGACCACTTCGGGGTCGGTCGGACATTCGGGCAAGGGCTCATCCAGCACTGCGAGGGATTCCAGCGCCTCCGGTGACGGTGCCACAGAGCGTGTGCTCAGTCCGTCAAGATACCGGTTAGCTCGCCGGCAAACCTCCGATAGTAAACGGACCATTCGCTTAGAATACTACTCGTATCACCCGCCGCCTGGCGCAACCGTCCGCGTACGTCTCCTAGCCGCTTCACGCAACCTCTTCCTGTCACCTCCGGTAAAGAGAGACTGCTCCGCAGGCAGTTTCAGCATCTCGGCGGCACGGCAGTCCGGCGCCATGATGCCGGCCGAATGCCGCGGGCCCAGGAGTAGGTGCCCAATCTCGTGTGCCATCACATACCCGAGTGCCTTGGCCATCCGCAATTGCGAGCCGCCGGCCATGCGCTCGAGCGAAGCGTAGTAGATGGTGCCGTAACTGCCGCCTGTTCCGCGAACGCAAATTGCATCCCCGAGCAGCTCCACACTGCTTCCGGCGCCGATCGAAGTGCGTTGAAACGCCCGGGCGCGCCGCGCGACGATTCTCAAAATCAGCCGCGAGGGCGTCAAGCGCTGCATGCACACGGACGGCCTTTCGTCGGTGTCGTCGGAGCAATCAGGCCAACGCGACTCAACACCCGCATGGTGCAGGATTCTGGCGGCTTCCTGGCCGGCAGAAAGCAGCACCTCGGCGGGAACGCCGGCTCCGTCATGGATGACGATCTGCAATGAGGGGCTGTCGCTCCAGGCCTGTACCTCCGCCTTCGCTGGCATGAATCCGGCGATAAAGAAGATCGCGCTATCGGGGCTGATTCCAAGAACAAGCGCAACAACGGCGACGGCCGTGAATTCAGCGTTCCGCATCAGTGTGTGGAATGCGTAACGGACGTCTTGAACGAGGAGCGCCATCCCAGTCTCCCCTGCAGGAAGTAACGGAGATGAAACGCGGTTTGTTCCACCTGCGAGTTCGGGCGACTCGACCATCCGGAAACGGCTGCACGCGAAACAGGGCGGTGGGAGGATCAGCGGGAAGGGTGGTTCACACCGCTCGGAAATTTCTATCCCCCAGATTCTGAAGCAGCACCCTCCCCCGTAGCCCCTGAAACCCTTGACACTGCCCGTTACCCTCGAAGAGGAGAACTGAACCCTGCCGCGAACCATTCTGCAACCCGTGGCTCCGTTCGTCGAGCCAAATGCAGCGAACGGCAACTGTCGAAACTCGCGACTGTCTCAAAAAAGGGCGCAGTGCAAACCAGTGTCAGCTACCGCAATTCATCACTTTTCATCACCCGCAGCGATGATGAACGGCCACACCTCCCTTTCCGCATCACACTCCGCCGTACCCGTACATCCCGAATCGGTCGCTCCAGATGCGGCTCCCTCCGCCGCCGTTCATCACTTTTCATCACCCGCGAAAACGCTGGCCGGTCTGCTCCGCGTGTCCTCTCCGGCGGGAAACCCCCGGCAGAACGAACCCAACACGATCACTTGGGGCGTTGATCGAACGGCATAGCAGCTCTGGTTCGCGGCGCCACAAGCCCCCCAGTCACCAAGGTCAACTGAGGGCGAGTCTGTCCGTCGCCGCGACCAGGGCACGACTGTTCGGTGGATCGAAAGCGCTGTGGCCGCTGTCGGGAGTGATGATGAGATCGGCTTCGGGCCACACGCGGTGGAGTGCCCACGCGCTCTCCATAGGGCAGACGACGTCGTAACGGCCCTGCACGATCACCCCAGGGATGTGGCGGATGCGCGAGGCGTTCCGCAGCAACTGGTCTTCGGTTTCGAAGAAACCCTTGTTGAGGAAGTAGTGGACCTCAATGCGCGCGAAGGCGAGAGCGAACTCATCCTCCTCGTAGTGGCCGGCGAAGGCGGGGTCGGGTAGGAGCTTGGAGGTGGCGCCCTCCCATCCGCTCCAGATCTTTGCAGCGGCGAGCCGCACAGCCGGGTCATCGCTGGTAAGACGGCGGTGGTAGGCGGAGAGCAGGTCGCCGCGCTCGGCCTCGGGTATGTGGGCGAGATACGGCTCCCACGCATCGGGATAGAGCACCGAGGCGCCGCGCTGGTAGAACCAATCGATCTCCTGCTTGCGGAGGAGGAAGATGCCGCGAAGGACGAGCTCGGTGACGCGATCGGGATGAGTTTGAGAATAAGCGAGGGCGAGTGTAGAGCCCCAGGATCCGCCAAACACCTGCCAGCGCTCTATGCCGAGGTGCTCCCGGACCTTCTCGATGTCGGCGACGAGGTCCCAGGTGGTGTTGGCTTCGAGAGACGCGTAGGGCGTGCTCTTGCCGCAGCCGCGCTGGTCGAAGTTCACAATGCGGTACTTCTCAGGGTGGAAGAAGCGGCGTTGTTTCGGATCGGAGCCGCCGCCGGGACCGCCATGCAGAAAGATCACCGGCTTGCCGGAAGGGTTGCCAGTCTCCTCGAAGTAGATCTCGTGAACGGGTGAGACCTGGAGCCGGCCCGTGTTGTAGGGCTCGATAGGAGGGTACAGCCAGGTGACGGGATCCTTCATGATGGATCCGGACAGGGCGTTGTTGGGCATCGGGCGCAGTATACCGTTTTGCCTCCGGTGCTCGGCGGGGCTCCACACGCGACACCGCGCCACGCACCCACCCGACCCACGGGGCCCGACTGCTACCATCCAGAACTATGACGAAATACGTTCTCCTGGCCGTTCTTGGCGCCGCCTTGCTGCCGGCCGCCCAGAGACCCGGGCCGGCCGCGCGGTTTGATTCGTGGAAGATCATCGGTCCCGGCGGCGCGGGCGGCATGTTCCTGCCAACCATCAGCCCGCATGATCCGAACATCGTGATCGAGAGCTGTGACATGACCGGCACTTACATCAGCGTGAATGGCGGCGAGTCCTGGCGCATGTTCAACCTGCGCGGCGTCACGTCGGCGGTCGCGTTCGATCCGAACAGGCCTGGAGTCATTTACGTCGGCGGCGCGGTCTTGTGGCGCAGCCAGGACAACGGCAAGTCGTGGAGCATGATCTTCCCCGATCCGGGCAAAGACACGGTGGACCGGATGTTGGACGATCATGCCGGCCCCGCGATTACGACCGGGGACCCAGTGTTTCCGCAAGATCACTACGTGCAGTCCATTCTGGTGGACCCGGGCGACTCGAGCCGGCTGTACGTCGCGTTCACAGGGCGATTGCCGGTTGACAGCCGGCACGCCGCGAAGGACGGAACGGTTCTCTTCGCATCTTCGGACTTTGGCAAGAGCTGGTCCCGGCTCAAGGAATTCCCAGGTGAGATGGTTCATCTGATGTACAGCGTGTCCGGCAGCCGCGATCTGAACGTGGTCGCCGATTCGGGCGTATACAGACTCGCCAGCGGCCGCTGGCAGCATCTCGCGGCTCCATCGGCGGCGAAGATTCAATCGGCCAGCGCGGGCACGCAGGGAGATATCGCCTATCTGTATGCGACGACCGGCGAACCCGGCGGTCTGTACGTTTCCCGGGACGGCGGCCGCACCTGGGTGAAGTCTGTCGTGGCCGGACCGGAGTCGGGCAACCTCAGCTTTCAGTCGGTTGGCAGTTCGTCCCGAAACGCCGCGACGGCATACGTGGGTTTCGATGGGCTGGAACTTGCCGGGGAACGTTATTACGGCGTGGCCAAGACGAGGGACGGCGGACGGACGTGGACTATTTCCTACCAGGAATCGAGCGAGCCGGCCGGGAACGTCCAGCACTCCTGGGTCGCGGATTTCTATGGCGGCGCGGGCCCCATTCGGGACATCTTTGTGGCGCCGACCAATCCTGACATCGTCCACGTTACGGATTCCTGCCCGCGCGCGTTGCGCACGACTGACGGCGGCCGCGCGTGGCAGGAGGTAGTCGCGGCCCATCGCGGCAAGGACAGGTGGGGCCGGGACAAGTGGACTACCACGGGTTTTGATGTGACCACCTGCTATGGCATTCACTTCGACCCGTTCAACCCGAAGAACCAGTTCATCAGCTACACCGACGTGGGGTTGTGGAAGAGCATCGACGGCGGTGCTTCGTGGATGAGTTCCATCACGGGTATCCGGCACCACTGGGACAATACGACGTACTGGGTGGAGTTCGATCCGAAGGTGCGAGGCCTCATGTGGGGAGCGTTTTCGAAGACCCACGATCTGCCACGCCCCAAGATGTGGCGGCGCGCCGGCCCCGATTCATTCCAAGGCGGAATCGCATCGTCCACCGATGGCGGCGACCACTGGATTGTTGCAGAGGGCCTTCCCGAGACGGCGGTTACGCACATCATCCTAGACCCGAACAGCCCGGTCGGCTCACGCACACTGTACGCGACAGCGTTCGGCAAAGGCGTCTACAAATCCACCGACAACGGTAAGACCTGGGCCCTCAAGAATAACGGCATCGACAGCAAGCAGCCGTTTGCATGGCGCCTCGTCCGCGCAGATGGCGGCACGCTCTACCTCATCGTTTCTCGCCGCTCTGAGGAAGCAGGCGCCGGGCCTGAATACGACGGCGCACTCTACAAGTCGACGGACGGCGCGGAACGCTGGGTGAAGATGCCGCTGCCGCAGGGCGTCAACGGGCCGACCGGTCTCGCGATCGACCCAACGGACAGCAAGCGCATGTACCTGAGCGCGTGGGGTATTGCGTACCCGGCCGCGGTTGCCGGTGGAGGCGTGTTCCTGTCCCGTGACGGCGGCGAGACCTGGAAGAGCGTGTTCGGAGCGTCCCAGCACGTTTACGACGTTACTCTCGATCCGAGAAACCCGAAAATTCTGTACAACTCCGGGTTTGAAAGCGGCGCGTACCGCTCCGCCGATGGCGGTGAGACCTGGAACCGCATCAAGGGGTTCAATTTCAAGTGGGGACACCGTGTGATCCCGGACCCCATCGATCCCGGGCGGATCTACATCACCACCTTCGGGGGAAGCGTCTGGCACGGTCCGGCCGAGGGCGACCCCACAGCCATTGAGGACATCGTCACGCCGATCAAAGTTGACAGGCCGTCACGTTGAAACCGGATTAGCAGGAGCCCGTCAGTCACGAAAACAGCCGTGCCGGCGGGCCCCGCTTACGGGTGATAGATGTAGAGCTTCGACTTGCGTTCGGCCTGGCCGAGATATAAGGTGCCGTCGAGGCCGGCAGCCACGGCGTCGATCACGTACGCATGCCAGGAATAGTACGGCCGCCGGTTGACGTCGATCATCCCGAGGATCTCGTACACGCCCCGCGTGGGGTCGTACGAGAACAGCCGCGCCATCTCGTCATCGTCCCCGCCCACGCCGTAGAGCTTGCCGTCTTTTGCGAACGCCAGCCCGCGGATGCGGTACTGGTTGAGAGGCTTGCCGAGGTTTTCGATTCGCGCCGAGTCCGGCGCGAGCCGGAAGAGGTAGCCGTCAGACGTGCCCCCGTATACCCATCCTCCGGCCGCGGCCCAGGCATCCACACCGCTGTACGGTTCCCGGCCGGGCACGCCCGGCACGCTCACGGGCAGGCGCGCCAACATCTTCTTTGTAGGGTCAAAGCGGAAGATCGCCCCGTTATCGCCGGACGCGAGCACTTGCCCGGCCGGAGTCACCGCGAGAGCGCGGCCAATGTTCTTGTACGCTTCAAACTTCTCGCCAGGAATGTCGTGTTCGGCGACCTTGCCGTGCAGGGCGAACGTCGCAGTGTCTGGCTTATAGCTGAAGAAATGTCCGCTGGGGCGCGTCAGCCCGTAGATAACATCCCTCTCACGGTCAATGGCGAGACTGTATATTCCCTCTCCGGGCGCGGGCGCGCCCAGGTCAGTGACGTCGAGCGGCGCGTCAACGCGAATCGGTTTTGCTTCATCGTTTTTCGGGACGTAGCGGTAAAGACGTCCGTCCTGGTCACCCGCGCCGATGTACACATCGCCGGATTTCGACACCACCAGCGATCGGTGCACCATCGAGACACCTTTCAGGAAACCGAGCGGCTGAACATATCCGTGCACAGGAAACAGCACAAACAGGTGACTGCGCTTTCCGCTCGTGGCGCCGTATAACTCTCCGTCGGGAGCCACTGTGAGCGCGTGGACGGCGCACTCATCGGCCGGGATGGCATCTGCCGGAGGATAGCCGAGGTCACGCAGATCGATACGGACCTGGCTCATCACGGACCTGTCGGATTCGAGCGTCCGCTGCGCCGGGACTGTCACGACTATCAGGAGAAGGTAGAGAACATATCGCATGGCAAGCCTCAGCGCGGGTGGAAGATGAGCAGGGCCAGGCGATACCAGGCATCGCCGATCTTTCCGGCGGCCTCGACCGGCTTGCCCGCCTCCGGCCGCACCTCGATCGCACCCACCATGTAGATGGTGCCGTCGGGGCCCGTATCGGCCGCGTTGGTGCCGAAGACGCGCCGCCCGTCCTCGAGGAGCATTTCGCCCAAGTCCTCCGTCTTCCCCGAGTTGAGGTCGTGCGTGATCAGGTGCGCGGTCGCGAGGCCGGCGCTCCCGCCGTAATCGAACTCACGGCCCGATGCGCCGTAATACAGCTTCCGGTCGCGGCCAAGCGTGAGGGATAAGGTGGCGTACGGCACGTCACGGCGCCCGGCGAACTCCGACATCGCAAGCTGCCCCAGCCGCTGCACAGTGTTCTCGCGCGGATTGAAAGAGAAGAGGATCGTGGCGCTCTCTTCCACGCCGTAGAACTGGCGCGTCTTCGCATCCCACACTACGGTGCGCCACGCGGTTTCAGACTTGTTGTAGTCGCGGCCGAGTGAGATCCCCTTTTGGCGGATGGGCAAACGCACGTCAAGTTCCTCGATCTCGTCTTTGCGCGGATCGTACTTGAAGATCTGTCCGGCTCCGAAGCTGCCGAAAACGTTCCCCTGGTCGTCGATGCCGAGTGTGCGGCAGACTGACTCCCAGTTGTTGATGCGCCCTTTATCAACCGCCTTACGGGTCTTCACGTCGTAGTAGACGAAGTGGCCGCGCGGGTTCGTCAGGCCGTAGATGCGGTTGAAGAGCGGGTCGTACGCGCCGGTGTTCACGCCTTCGTTCGGAACCCCGAGGCCAAAATCCTCGACATGGTTGGTCTTAGGGTCGTAAGCCATCCAATGTGCGCCGGGATATCCCTCCTTCGTTGCGAACCGCGAGTAGTTCCACCAGTAACCGCCATGCGTGCCGAAGTAAATGCGGCCGTCCTTGCCTTCTCCGAACTTCGCATGAATTTTCGACTGGGGTCCGCGCCGCAGGTGTGATTCGCCGGCAAGCTCCGTAAGGTTGCCGGCATCGTGCATGCGGTCCGACTTGGAATCATAGAACACCAGGTGGCCATCCCCGCCGTGGTACGCCAGGCCGGCATAAACTTTGCCGTCACTGGCGGCGAAAAGTGCCGCCCAATTTCCGTCCATTTCGTGGAGATTCGGGAAGACCCGGTGTTCGATCCGCACGGAGCGTTCGGCCCCAAGCGAAATCAGGGAAACCAGCGCCGTCGAGATCGCGAGTTTGAGAGTCGTGGAGCGCGGCATCGATTCACCAGCTCAGAACCGCAACGGAATACACTTTGATAGCTGGAATCGTGAACCCAACGCCGTCAGGAGACTGCCTGAACTTCAGCGTCTGAGGGCCGCCGGCATCCGGTGAAATCACGCTGATCTCCTTGAGCGCCGTGCCTGCCGGGAGACGGCAATCGACCTTGACGGACTTGATCTGTTCCGCCCTGTTCCGGCCGTAGTTCACCAAGTGCAGCAGCATACGCCTCTTCTCCGGCTGTGCGGCGAGGTTGGCCACCAGGAACGGCGGTCCGCCGATCTCAACCGGGATCTCGCCGCGCGCCGCCCATCTGACGGCTCCGGCGATCTCACTCCAGTTCTTCGGCGCCTTCCAGAACTTGTTCCCGATCTCGAAATACTTCGCCATTTCCGGCAATGGCCCGTCGAAGGGCACCGCCGCGAAGTAGACCACGCGCCCTTTGCCGTACTCCTTGCGGACCGCTTCTGCGTGCGCTTCCTGGCGTTCCACCTGCTCCTCGTAGTCTTTCGCAACCGGCTGCGAGTCGATCAGGCCCTCGAGGCCGCGTTTGATGCGCAGCCGCCGCCACTGGTCATACATGCCGGCGAGGCCGGTGGCGATCAGGCCGCCTCCGTTGTCGACGAACCGGCGAACCGCCGTGAGCTGTTCGTCTGACAGGCACTCCGTATCCGGCAGCGCGAGAACCCGGTACTTGGACAGATCCTGCAGGTGCTCGTCAAACACGAGGTCGAATGGAATTCTGGCCCGAATCAGCGCCTGCTCTAGGAGAATTGCGCTCAACTGCGCCCGGGCGTTGTGGTACGTAATCGATGCATACGACCGTAGCACTGCTACGTTCCCGGCATCGACTGTGCCCTGGTAGAGGCCGCGGTTCGCGCGGTAAAAACCGATGTAGCGCAACAGGTCCGGTGAGAGCGGGTCATTCCCCACGTAACCAAGTGTCTGATTGAACGCGAGAGACTCCGCCATCGCGCGCTCGTCGCCGAAAATGTACGTAAATAGAACGTTGTCGTAGCGTCTCGCGAGCTTGTAGCTTCGAATTGTCGATACCAGGCGTCCGTCCGGGGTGTAGTCCGGCGGGTTACCTTCCTCGCTCCAGAACACCTGCGTATGCTTCAGCAGACGGGCGTGATCCAGGCCGGCCTCCCACGCGCGGTTGCCTCCGGTGATGCCGTGCGGGTTGATCTCGATCACCACCTCCGGGTTCAGCGACTTCGCCAACGCGGCCATCTGGCCCAGAGCGTTCGCCATCACCTGGCAGCGGAAATCGATCCACTCCTGAATCGCCGGGTCAAAGATGATCTCCAGGCGCTCGGGCGGATTCTCCGCGTTCCAGCTCGGCGGGTTCACATAGTCCACGTTCTCGAAGCCGAACCGGTCCTTGCGCTTCGCAGGCGAGTACTTCTTACGCAGGAAATTCCGGAAGCCCTGGGCGCAGCACTCGCAATGGCACGAATCCGGCTCAGGGTTGACGCTGAAGTTATCGAAGTGGATCAGGTCCGTCTTGACCTCTTCGACCGCGAACCGCACGATCCTCTTCAGGTAGTCCAGGTACTCCTGGTTAGCGAAGCAGGGGCGGTATCGAAACGATTGCTGGTAACCGTACACGAGCTTGATCGGGATCCCCGCCTCGTCGCGCTGCACCCAGTTCTTCGCGCGTGGCTCCTCGGCGAAAAACGTCTCATACAGCATCGTGTTCCATTGGACATACGAGTCCACGCGCAGCCCGTGCCGGTGCGCCAGGGCGGCGACGCGCTTCGCGTCCTCCATTTCCGCCTTCTCGTGAGCCATGCCCGCACCCTTGTACAGGTGCGTGTGGAAGACCTCGACGCCCTGGCTCTTCAGCCGCAGGATCAGTTCCTCGCTCTGGGCCCGCTGATACCGGTCGTATGCGTCGAGCGGCTGCCCGCCACGGCGCACCACGAACGAGTACGGCTCGTGATTGCCTCCGGCATCGATGATTCCGTTTTCAATCCACTGGGCGCGCACCGGTGGGGCGGGCGGCACATCTGCCGCGGCGGCCGGCTCTGCCGTGACAGTTCGCGGCGTCAGGGCCGCGGCAAGGTTGGCCGCGAGAAATCGTCTGCGATTCATAGGGAGAGAGTATCCACAATTCGTAAGCGGTCAGCAGCGCCCGCAGTTCGATATGCCTGCTCGGCTAAGGCGTACGCAGCGCGGGCCTCCGTGACGTCGAGTGGACGTTGCATGGGATCCACCGGTGAGACGAGCACGAGGGTCCGGTCCGCGACAGCGGCAGCTATCTGCGGCAGGTCGAAATGCTTCAGCACGTCCGGGATGAATATGCCCGCAGTGTGCGTATATCGGTCCACCCGGGTCAGGCTGGCGTATGTTGCGAGGCCGTTCTGGGCAATAACCGTTCCGATGCGAGGGTCGAGAGCGGCCGCGTACAGGCACCAGAGTGCTCCCGCACCCTTGCCGTGAACGCGCACTCCCGCCGCCCCCCGATCCGGCCGGCCCAATGCGTAGTCAACGGAGCGGATGACATCGCCGACGCGCATGCCGAACAGCGATTCATCCATGTACCACGCCATGTAGGCCAAGGCGGTTTCGATATCAAACAGGTGCCCGAACGGACCTTCCCTCTCTCCCCCGGGATGCGGCGGTGCGGTTTGGCCGACGCCCCGCACATCCACGGCCACAATCAGGTGCCCCTTTCGCGCCAGGCGCTCCAGGCGGCCGAACTCCAGCCCCTCGGCCTCCTTGCCCGCCTCGTGAACGAAGACCGTGACCGGATCGGCGTTTCTCTTTTCGGGGACGAACACCCAGGCCGGTATGTAGATACCCGGTTCGGAAAGGAACTCCAGTTTCTCCACCTGGTATCCCTTCCGCGGCGTCGTCATGATGTGACGCACGTCGAGTGGCCCGTGATTGTTCCTGAACCGGATCAGGTCGGCGATCTCTTTTGGGGTCGTGCCGTTCTTTCGCGGTCCCGGCGCACTCGCACCCTTCTTCAGGATCAGGGAGAAGATCGAGTCGCCCTGCTGCGCGTAGCGAAGGGAACCGTTCGCCGTGCAGTAGAGCTGCCCCGGGCGTGCCGCCTCGAAGTCCGGCTCGCGCCCCGGGCCGGGCCTTGAATAGAACCAGCGGGAGAACCAGTCCGTCGTCGCCTGCCGGATCTTCATGGTCCACGAGTGCGGATCGTTGGCTTCGTCGGTGGCGAACTTTGCGGTTACGCCGAGTTGTTCGTACCGCGCTCGGATGTGTTCGACCGTTTGGCGGAACGATTCGGAATCAATCTCGATTGTCCACAAGAGTGGCCGCGGTGCGATCGACGTGACCAAGTCGCATGTGTCGATCCCGTGCACTGCCGCGGGAAAAAGGTTCTGTTCGATGTCGGATGGTCCGATGGCGCTGCCGGGTCCGTAGTGTAAGGGCCAGCGGTGCCCCGTGCCGCTCTGATTCACCACCGCGCAGCGGACACGATCATCGAGCGAGCTGATGAAGATCGTCAGCGTCGAGCCGCCGGAATGCCCCGCACAGCCGATTCGCTCCTTATCCACCTCCGGGCGCGTGAGGAGGTAATCGATAGCGCGCATGCCGTCCCAGATACGGTAGTGCGTCAGGTCCTCGCCGAGCAGCAGCAACACCTGCCCGGGCATGGAGTGTTCGAAAACGGGGGAGTTGGCCCCGCCGATTTCGGTTTCGTTGGTCTGCGGATCCCAATACTGCCGACGCTCACCCTGGCCCACAGGATCGTAAGCCAGCACCACGAAGCCGCCCCGCACCAGATTCATGTACGCGAACTGATATTCCGGCTCCATGCGCGCCAGCTGGTAGTGTCCGCATGGCGAAATGATTCCCGGGAACGGTCCCTTGCCGGAGGCCGGCACGTATAGATTGCCGGTGACCCAGAAGTTCGGCCGGCTTTGGAACATGACGTTCTCAACGCGGTAACCGTCTCCTTCCACAGACCGGACGACAACGGGATCCAGCGGGACTCGCTCAGGGAAGCCGTGGACCATCGCCCGGAACTTTTCCCGGACGAAGCGATTGCGCTCTTGTACCTGATCCGGAGTCTTAATTCTGCTTCGCTCCGCGTCCCATCGCGACGCCAGGCCGTTCAGCTTTCGAGACAGATGGGACACCAGCATGTCGGGCATCTCGTCCTCGTACGAACGAGGGCGGACGCCGCCCGCGACCGAAGAGGGCGTGAGCGTCCACCCCAGCGCCGCGCTTGCGGAAGTGCTCATGAATCGGCGTCGGGTCGGGTCAGCCATAGGGGACGGGTCAGCCATAGGGGACGGGTCAGCCATAGGGGATAGGATACTCTGGTTCCGAACCCGCCATACCGGACGGTCGAAGTATATCTATTATCGCGATCCGGCGTGGTGGCGATCGTGCGGCAGGCCGAAGCAGGCCGACGCGCAGCGGATGAGCCGCAAGGCAGCATCGGCTGTAGTCGTGTAGCCCTTGACGCTACCGGCGTGTGCGCGTAAGCTGAGGAGGCTCCAGGATAATGCCAATGAGGCCGACACGTATTCTTGTCATCGATGATGATGCGGGGTTCCTGGCCCATTTATCTCAATTCCTCACCTCTCGAGGGTTTGAGGTAGTGCAGGCAGCCGACGGGCCAACGGCGATTCGCATCCTCGAACGCCGGGCCGCCGAAATCGACCTTGCAATTATCGACCTCGTGCTGCCGGGAAACGTGAGCGGTCTGGATGTCATCTTGGCCGTCACGCGTAAGCGGATTCCGATGAAGATCGTTGCTACTTCTGCCGTGTGGAGTCCCACACAACTGGAGATGGTGAAGTACGCCGGCGCGGACGCGGTTCTACCCAAGTCGCCTTCGCCCGTGCATTTCTCGGAATCGCAGTGGTTGGCGTGCATCAGAGCGCAGATTCCGGCAGAGGGTACGCCGGCCGCGAACTGAGCGCCACACGCGCCCGAGCCGCCTGTTTGCCGCTGTGCCAGCCTGACGGGAAGAGGCCAGGGTTGGTTCGCGCTTTCTAGCCTCAAACTTCGACTTCTCGCGGTACAATTATGCTTACCACGCGGGATTAATGATGCTTCACGCGTACCGGCAGGGACCGGCGAGTCCCGAAGTTGACGTGTGCCCGCAGGCGGAGACCAGATGAACGCGGAACATTCCAATCGTATTTCCGAGCTTCTACGCAAACACGAAAGCAAGCTGCTGGCGGATTGGATCAATGCCCAGATGGCGAACGGGCGATCCGATCTCAACACGGAAGCCGACCTGCGCCGCGAGTCGGGGGAGTTTATGACTCTCTTCCAGGCTGCCGCGCGGAACGGGAATTTTACGAACATCGAGGCTCCCGAGTGGCGGCCCGTCCGCGACATGCTGGAGAGCCTGTCGCGCTCGCGCGGCCGGCAGGGCATTTCGCCCGTGGAAACCGCGACGTTTGTCTTCTCGCTCAAGCAGCCGATTTTCGAACGTGTCGCTGCTGAGGAAACGTCGGACTCGGGAGCTCTGGCCCAGGATCTGTGGGCCGTCGCCTCCCTGCTCGACAGGCTAGGCCTGTTCACCACAGAGTGCCACCAGAAGGCCCGCGAGGACGTCATTCGCCGGCAGCAGCAGGAACTGCTGGAGCTCTCCACTCCGGTGGTACGGCTGTGGGAAGGTGTGCTCGCACTCCCGCTGATCGGGACGCTCGACAGCGCCCGCACCCAGGTGGTGATGGAGAGTCTGCTAAAAGAAATAATGGAGACCGGCTCCGAGATTGCAATCATTGATATCACCGGTGTGCCGATGGTGGATACGCTGGTCGCCCAGCATCTGCTCAAGACGGTTGCCGCGGCGCGGCTCATGGGCGCCGATTGCATCATCAGCGGCATCCGGCCCCAGATCGCGCAAACGATCGTCCATCTCGGCGTGAACCTCACCGATGTCGTCACGAAGGCGACGCTGGAAGACGCGTTTCGCCTCGCTCTCGATCGCTCAAATCTTTACGTGACTGCGAAAGCCGCCGAAGGCAGGTGATCTGTGGAACGCATACCCATTCTGAAGATGGGGGAGAACCTGCTCGTCTCGATTCAGGTGGACATTCATGACCGGCTCGCCATGGCCCTGCACGACGAGCTCAGCGAAAGAATCGTCAAGACAGGCGCTAAGGGCGTTCTGCTCGACATCTCCTCGCTTCAGATCGTGGACTCCTTCATGGGCAGGATGATCGGCAACATCGCCGCCATCTCACGCATCCTGGATGCCCGGACGGTAGTGGTCGGCATGCAGCCTGCCGTCGCAATCACGCTCGTCGAACTCGGGTTGTCCCTGCACGGGGTCATGACGGCGCTCGACGTCGAACGCGGCATGGAATTGCTCAGCCGTCCGGCAGACGGACAGCATTGAAGGGGGCGGCTACTTGGCAATTCGAAAAGCTCAGACGCTCCCCGTCCGTAGTTCCGAAGATCTTCTGCAAGTTCGGCAAACTGTCCGCACGTGGGCGGCGGAAGTGGGGTTTAACCTCGTCGAGCAGACTAAGCTCATCACCGCCGCGAGCGAGCTGGCTCGCAACACCGTGATTCACGGCGGAGGAGGATCGATCCTCGCCGAGATCATCGATGACGGAGGCCGGTCCGGAGTGCGGCTGACGTTCGAGGACCGCGGCCCCGGCATAGCCGATCTCAATCTCGCGCTGAAGGACGGCTACTCTACCGGCGGCGGCCTCGGTCTCGGGCTTGGCGGTGCGAAGCGCTTGTCGAACGAGTTCTACATCTATTCCAAGCTGGGAGAAGGGACCCGGATCACGATCACGCGATGGAAATCCGCACTTTAGACGCGATCGCGATCGGTGACTCGAGCCGTGTATCCGAGGCGCGGCGCACGGCGGCAAAGGCTGCACAGCGGCTGGGGTTTTCCGAGGCCGAGGCCGGAAAGGTTGCCATCGCTGCAACAGAGGCCGCCACCAACGTCGTCAAGCACGCCGGCGAAGGCAAGCTGCTCGTGAATATCGAGCGCGACGGAGACTCGGCCGCAGTGGTGCTACTCGCCATCGACAACGGCGCTGGCATCTCAAACGTCGTCGAAGCCCTTCGTGACGGCTACTCAACGGCCGGGAGCCCTGGGACCGGCCTCGGGGCTATGCAACGCCTCGCGACCCGCTTCGAGATGTACTCAAGGCCGGGTGCCGGGACCGCCGTGCTCGCCCGGTTTGAGAGGCCTGGTTACAAGATAGCGAAACGAGAGCCGCCGCTCCGCGTGGGGGGCCTGTTTGTAGCCACCGCCGGCGAAGAGAACTGCGGGGACGCTATCGCTATCCTGCGGCAGAGCGCATGCACACGCCTGCTGGTGGTGGATGGCCTCGGCCACGGACTCCACGCTTACGAGGCCGCGCAGGCGGCGGTTGCGGCCTTTCATGCCAATCCGGGTGGCACGCTCGAGGATGTGCTCACCGCCATGCACATGGCCTGCCGTCCCACTCGTGGCGCGGTAGCCGCGCTCGCAGAGATCGACCCGGGCGCGAGCCGTGTGCGCTATGCGGGAGCGGGGAACATCTCGGCCGCCATCGTCGGCCTTGAACGTGACTACAACCTCGTCTCGCACAACGGAACGCTCGGCCACGAATTAAGGAAGGTGCAGGAGTTTTCGTATCCG
>DATMXS010000486.1:0-9609 GCA_035561355.1 Bryobacteraceae bacterium
TGCCCCAACCGACCGTTGCGCCGCCGGCTGCGGCCGGAGTATAGCCGCCACCGCGGCCCATGCCGAACAACTGCATCAGCATGGCAGCCACCCGGGAGGTCACGACCTCCTTGATCGCGGTGAGCATGGCGGTCTTGAAAGCGTTCCCGATCGAAGACCACACCGACTGCGACTTCGATACGAGCGCGTCGAACACGCCCTCGGCCTGCCGCTTGAACGAATCGAACACCTGCTTGTTGTGGTCGCGGATCATCGACGCCGCCCGGTTGGCGGCGTTCTGGCGTGCGGCATCCACTGCCGCATCCGTGGCCTCCTGGTTCGCCCAACGGATCTCATCGCGCTGCTGAGTGAGTTCGGCAATGCGCGCCTTGATCTCGTCTGCGCGGTACCCGAGCCGCTTCAGGTTCGCTTCTTCCTCCATGACCATGCGGGAGGTTTCGATTTCGAACAAGCGCATCTTGATGTCGTGCACCTGCTCAATGTAGTCGATCTCGATTTGCGCTTTCTGCTGCTCGAGTGCGATCTTCTGCTCGAGCGTGCGCGCATCGACGACTTCGGCGGCTCGCATGCGGGTGTCGCGAGTAACTCCGACCCGGGATTCTTCTATCTCGTACAGCCGCTCGACGTGCTCGAGGTTCTTGGTCGCGATTTCGAGGTCCTGCTCGATGCGGCGGCGATACACTTCCGTGTTCAGCTGGAGGCGTTCCTGTGCCTCACGCCGGTAGAGCTCCATGGTCTGCTCGACCGATTCGCGCTGGATTCCGAGGACCTTGGCCCGGTGCTCCCGTTCCAGGTTCTCGATCGTGGCGGTGGTCAGGCGCATTTCGCGCTCGGTGCCTTTCGAATCGACGAACACGGTCGCCTTGCGCGCCTTCTCGGCGAATTCGAGTAGCGCCCGGCTGGGCCCGGTGACAATCGCACGCTCGGCCGCAACGGCAGCCTCGAACGTGTCGCGCTCGATCTCCCGTTGCTTCTTGCCCATATCCCGAGACAGTTCTTCCTGCTCGCGCTTGCGGATTTCGGCCAGCTCCTTCTCGTTCACGACCTTGATCCGCAACCCGAACTGGGCCTTATCCATCCCGGCGAAGAAGTCCTCAGCGCCCTCCTTGGCGCCGACGAATGCCCGCCGGATCTGGTCGACGGAATAGCCCATCTGCTGCAGGTCCTGAACGGTCTTTCCGCGCTGGACCTCGTACAAGATCCTGGTGGCTTCCGCCGCAGCCTTGTTCTGCTCCTTGAGCTGCTGCTCCAGTTCGAGGGAGTCCTGGTACATCTCGTAAAGGGCGGTCCCAGCGACCGTGGCCGCGATCGCGAGCGCAGTCACCGGATTCCGGGCGAGCGAGACCGTCAGCGCATCGACTCCCTTCTTCGCTCCTGCGATCCAGGAAACGAACTTCCCGATGGCGGCACCCAGAGCAGCCGCGGAAATCCCCTTGGCCCAGGTCGCGATGGCGTCGGCGTTCTCCTTGGTCCACTTCGCGAGTTCCGTCAGGCCCGAGATCGCTTTCCGCATCTCCGGGAGGAACGCCTCGCCGATGGCGGCTTTCGCTTCCTCGACGTACCGCTCAAGCGACGTCATCTGCTTGCCGACGGTGCCGAGCGAAGCCTCATAGGCGCCGGCAATCTTGGGTGCTTCCGCCAGCACACGGTTGAGCGCGAGGTTCTTGCGTTCCATGTCCGTTAGATCGCGCCCGAGCCTCTGGCGCGCGGCAGTGAACTCCCGCTCGAAGGTGACGTTGATGCCGTAGGTCCGCAGCACCTCGATCTGCTGGGTGGTGATGCCGTGCATGATGCCCTGCAGGGCCTGGGAGGAGTTCTCTCCGGCAACAACCGCCGCATCCTGGGCGAGGCGCGCGAGGTCGGTGGCCTTCGACAGATCGAGCTGCGCCGCGATCATCTTGTTGACCGTATCCCGGGCGGCCTGGGTGGTGATGCCCAGCGCCTTGACACGCTCCACGAGCCGCTCGATCGAATCGCCCTGATACCCGTTCGCGCGCGCCAACTGCTGATTGACGACCGCGAGCGTCTCGTTCCGGGCCGCCAGCTTCGCGGCTTCGAGCGTGTACTCCTTGACCCAACCGACGACCTTCTCGAACGCATGCGCGAGGACGGTGCCGGCGGCGGCGCCCTTCGCGACGCTCACCGCGAAGCCGTCGATCCCCTGCGAGGCCCCGCGCGCGGCCGTCTTCGCCGCCTGCTCGAAGGAGGACAGGCCCTTGTTGATGCTCTTGATGGACGCATTAGCCCTGTCCACGTCGACTTCGACAATGAGTTCGAGCTTGTTGTCGGGCATGGCGGTCGCTGCGACGGAACGGTCTGACTACCGAGTAGTTGGCTGGACGGAGCCGAACGAGCATGCGAGTGGAAGGAACCCCGAACCCAACAACGGATGTTTCAGTTCAAATGTCATCGGGATGCCAACTCCGTCGGCAGGGCAACTAGGCCCGACGGCGCTCCGGACGACGGCGGATAAGCAACGGATCGCTTTTAGAGTGGGCCATGACCCGCCGGAATGTAATCGCGACGTGGGGAAGGCGCGCCGCCGGTGCAATACGCCCGAGAAGACGATGTCCAGACAAGTAGATCCCAATCTCCGAGGAGTGCGACAATGTTCCGCGACCAGACTTCCCGAATTCATGAAACTGCGGCAAACTTGATCGCGACGTCCAATCCCTAACGGCTGGACTTCGGCGCTTTTGGCCAGACCGGGCTCGTCATTTCACCTCCAAACAGGACCGCTGGGATACAAGCTTTGCTCCGCTTTGACGAAGGCCGGAGCTCCCCCACCCACAACCCAAACTCTGGTATCGGCAGGTTTTTTGCCGATTAATGACGCGATGATCCCAGTGATGCCGCCGAGTTCCACCTTCACGACGAAAATGGTGGCTCTGTAAGGGGAGCCAGCGACGGAAAACCCGGCGTCACCCTGGCGTTGGATTGAGAGTTTCACCAGCCGCGGCTTCGGCGTGGCCGCCACGTATGACACCTTCGTCTCCTTGGTATCGGGTGGAATGTTCTTCAAAAGGTTCAGCACCATACCAATTGCCAGATCGGGCGGAAGGTCCAGGCGTTCCGTCTCGACCTTTTCCTGACCGTCATCTGTGTAGCGGACTGTGACCTGCCCGGTAGCGGCGTTGATCGAAACGTCCGTTGGATGAGGGAATGACGGGCCCTTCTGAATGTGGCGGTTCCTGATGAGCCGAAAATCATGCTGCTGGGAAAAGACAGTGGTCTCGTCGTCGACCGAGCCGTCCTCGAAGCGGAAAACGAGACGCGACACCACCCGATTTCCACGAACGGTTTGGGTAAGATCACCTGCTGCAAGAATTTTGTCGTCCAGCGTGCGCAGCGCGAGAAAACCGTGGAGCGTTCCCTCACGATAGCGCACGGCGACGGGTTCGGCCGTCAAAGGGCCGGGCTGGAGCAGAATGGTCCCGAGCAGGCTAGTCAGCGACCAGACGCGGACACTTCGTGCGAGAGCGCTACTGATGAGGCGTTTCGTCTGCATCTTCGTATGGATTGTTGGTTGCCCTATGTCGCTGGGGATCAATCGAGACCAGAGGCGTCGCGACCGTGTTCGGAACCGCGAGATCCGGCATTGGCCGCGCTCGGAAGAGATGCCAGCAGGGACGCGCCAGCCAGCGCGCCCATCGATTCGCGGTTTTCCGGCGCGCACTGTCCGTCGCGATTCCGGTGTTCGCGTACATCTGCCGGTACAGCTTGGATACGAAGAGGAACGCGAGCCGATCCCGGATGTTGTGAGCGCACTGAGAGCGTTTCCAAATGGCCGAGATGCTGTAGAACGTATCCCACACTCCTTGTGTTCGCCGCCGAATTTCGTCGGGACTCATTGTCGGGTGAGGAATGTACAACTTCGGGCGCCGCTCTCCGGAGAGCAGCCAGTATCGGGTAATCGGAACGCCTTCCACCCGCTCGACGTTCTCGCCGAGGCTCCTTTCCCAGCGCTCGAAATCCACTGTGCCCGGAAACGGGGTCATCATGACGAATTGCGCAAAAGTGAGTTCGGCCTCTTTGGCGAGTGTGGCGGTGGCATCGAAGGTTGCCTTGCGATCCGTAGCGAGACCGAAAATGAAGGACCCGAGCACATGGACCCCGTGTTGGCGAAACCTGCGTAGCCGTTCTGTGAGTTCCGCTCCGGAGCAGTTGAAGTCCTTGAAGACGGATTTCAAGCCTTCCGCGGTGACGGCCTCCACGCCAACCAGAGCGCCCTTGATGTGAGCGCGCCGCATTGCTTCAAGAAAGCTCGGGTCTTCCGCTGCTTCCATGGTGATTTGAGTAAAGAAAATCGTGTCGCCGGGAAGTTGGGCGAGGCTCTCCATCAGTGCGAATCGCTCTGCGCGCATCGCCTCGAGTTCGGCAACCCGGATCCAGTTCTTCTGCCGGCGCGCGAGTTCGATGTCGGTAAGCGTCACCGGATAGAAGTTGTCATCGGCGAGCGCGATGAAGCGATAGCCTAACCGGCGCAAATCGACGATCTCGTGAATGACCGACTCGGGCGTGCGCTGGCGTGGTTGCTGTCCATCGGTGCGCCACACCGAACAGAACGAACAGTGCTTCGGACAGCCTCGCACTGTTTGCACCGATCCCCACATATAGCTCCGGGGCGGAGCAAGATCCCAACGTGCCGGCAGGAAGCTGCGGGCGGGGACCCGGCCTCCGTCATACATTCGCTCGGGGCTACCACGAGCACAGTCGGCGAGCACGGTGGCCCAGATACCATCGCCGTCGCCCTTGACTACCGCATGCGCTGCGCCCAGTTCGTAGGCCTCTTCGGGATACAGCGACGCATGTATGCCACCAAAAATCACCCAAGCTCCGCGCTCGCGTGCAATGCGGCCAAGTTCCAGGCCCCGGAATGCGTTGGCGGTGTGGATGCCGATACCGATGACATCGCCCGCCTGGAGTCGATCCGGATCAAAGCGTTCCAGCGTTTCGTCGCTGATTAACGGATCGCCATAGCAGGCTGGGGTGGCAGCCGCGATGACGTAAAGCCAGCGCGGTGTAATGACGCCCGTGCCAAAGGAGACATCGCTCGGGTTTACTACATGAACCAGCATGCGAACCCCCTCGTTCATCCGCTCACGTCCAATATTAGAGTCTGGCAAGGAGGTCGGCAAGATGCGGCTGTGCACTCCCGCACACCTGCAAGCGCACCCTAACCTGATGGATCGCGAAGTACGCCGACGCGTTTCTCTTGAACCAACCGACGTATTACCATCGTCTTGTAGATGGGGGCTCCCTAGTCAACCTCGCGTAACCTGACATCGTATGCAAAGCGACACGCGCTCGCAGCCGTCCTGTAAACCGCGAGATCGAGATTGCTCCTGCCTGACGCCGCAGCGTAGATCGAAAATCGCATCAACTCAATGATGGTCGCCACCCGGAGATCTGAGCCAAGCCAATGCGTGAGCGGTCACCGCCCGTGCTGCTCCCGTTCCCACCTCTCGTGTTCCTCGTCCAGGATCAGCATCGCCTGGAACTCATCGGCCGACACGTCATCCAGCGTGAGCTGAATCCCCATCCGCGAAGCCGCCCGGAGGTCAAGCGCGCGCCGCAGCAGCCGCCTGGGTTCGGAGTTCTCGGCTTCATCCAGCCGGTTCAGCGGACAGGCATCACAACGGCCGCCGTCCTCCGTCGCATCCGGGCAGAGATTCGGGTCGCATAGCTGATCACGCCGCAGCGACCAGTACACAAGGAAGCGCAGGGAGGGCCGCTCCGGCCACTCCCCCGCTAGAAATTTGCGTCCCGGTCCTCCTGGAAGGCTATATCCAGAGCGTCAATGGCCGCCTTCACAGCGACCGCCTGGTGAACGATCGGCACCGGGCCGGAATACCCCTCGGTCGCCTCGCAGAGCCTCATATAGAGCGTGCCGGCCGCGGCGAGGTTGACCGTGATCTCCTGCTTGCCATACGGCAGGTCGACCGAGCGCAGGAAACCGCGCCGGTACTCGATGACGTCTTTCGCAGACGGCATCTTGAGCAGATGCGTCGTCGTGCCACCGAGCACGCGGGTCGAAACCCGGAAGGCCGCGTCGGCCGAGACCACGTCGTCCACCTCGGCCTGGCTCAACTGCTCGATGATGCGCGTCGCCTCGAACGGATCGATCTCCACCGGGGCCTCCGGTTCGACTCGGATCTTCGCGATGAGGGCGGCGTCGATCTCCTCACTTCCTGCGACGCTGGTCTCGGACATCCCGCGCCCGAGGTTCTTCACGATCACTTTACGGCGCCGCTGCCGCGCCGTCCACTCGTCATCGGAGGGAAATCGTACCCGGACGGTCTTGGCGCCCTCGGGCGTGTTCAGCTTGAGCGCAATCGTGCGCTTCGAATCGAATATTGCGGTGTTCTCGCTATCCATGGAATCCGTTTCTACTGGCAGATGCCGTCCACGCTGCATTTCGCGACTGCCTGGATGATGCCGTTGGTCGAGTCGTACAGCGGCGCGCATTCAACCGAAACGGTCACCCGGCCGTCCGTATCCCCGATCTCCGCCACCGCGAACGCGACCCTCTGGAACGTCACCGTGAGCGAGTTGTTCGCGTCGTAGCTGAGCGTGATGACGGCCGTCCCGGTCGTCTGGCTCTTGAGCTTGGTCAGCTCGTCGGAACCAGCCTGGAAACGTGCAACGAACTTGAGGTTGAACTCCCGGTTGCCGAACTCGAGCCGGCCCCGGATGGCCCCGCTGGTCGTGTCCGCCGGCGTCTGGAAGCCTGAACCCGGGTAGAAGCCATCCTCGAGGCGGATGTTGTTCTTGCCGCCAAACTCGACCGAAATGATGTTCTTGTTCGTGACGTAGTCGGTGCCGTTGATGGCGAGTGCGAGCGAAGCCGACGGCAGCAGCTTCTCAAGCGTTGCCCCCGGGAGCACGATCGTCGAGGGCTCGGCTAGGATGCCCGAGCCGACGAACTCGACGTTGATCTTCGAGTTCGCCCGGCCCGGGCCAGATCCGATCGACACCTGCCACGATTCAACCGCGCAACCGACGGCCATGCGATCGAGCACGACGCCGGCGCCCGGACGGATCTGCTCGACGAAGGAAAAGTACGGCAACTCGGCCGCGTCACCCGCGGACGGGTTGAGCGGCGTGCACGTGTAGGTGAAGTTGGGCGTAGTGCCGGACTTGACGACCTTGCCGAGGCCGAATGCCATGGCCCAGGCAGCGATCTCGGCACTCAGATACTTCTCGATCGTGCCGCCGACATCCCAGGACGTCTTGAAGACCTGAGTCGGGTACTCGTGACCTTTGCCGAACTCCTCGGCATCGGTCTCGGTGTTGAGCTTCGGGTTCGCAAGCGCAGCATTGAGCTTCTTCAGCTGCCAGATGCTCGCGGCCAGATTCGCGGTCGCGATATCCGCCTGCTTGCCCTTGCCGAAGCCAATCAGTACTTCCTGGGTCCTAACCGACATGCTCGATCACCTCCTCGGTCTTCATCGGCGGCTCGCATTGCGACCAACCAGACGTCATGAGCGGCACCAGCACTTCGGGAGTCGCCTCGACTTGCTCGGGCTCGCCCTGCCCGAACGGGGGACGAAGCCACACGCGATCACTCATCACCAGCCTCCGTAAACGTGATGGGTACTTCGAAATAATCCACACCCTCGGCATCGGTCTGGCGCTGGATGGTCGGCAGGTCCATCGGATAGCAGGATGGGTGCACGGTGGCGTTCAGCATCTCGACCCCGGTTGAGGCCGGAATGCCCTTCGTGATCAGCCGGAACAGCCGGTAGTATGCCGTCGGTCCACCGGCCTCACCAGCGCGCAGGTAAAGCGTGACCGAGTGCTTCCAGACGTCGACGCCACCGAGCGTGCCCGGTGCTGTGCCCATCCACACGGCCATGATGGACGGCGTCGGCATCGCGTGAATCGCCTGCGCGAGGCTCACGCGGGCTGGATACTCGTCGTGATAGGCGTAGATCCGCTCGGAATCGCTGCCCATCTCGGCGGCTAGTTCCGGGATGTCGCGCAGCAGCATGACGAGGTTCCCAACTAGGTCAGAGGGATTGATCATGTAGCGAGCTCAACGTGAGTGAGAGTGCGCGGTGGGTTCGGACGCCCCCACCATTCGTTCGGATCGCGTTTGACGGCTCCGGGTCGGGTCCTTCATGCTAACCGGAGGTCATGTCACGCTTCGTCTTTTTTGCTTTTGTCTCCGCGCTCGCACCGGCGCTCCTGGGAGCACAGGCGCCAACCGGCTCCGGCGACGTCTTGCGAGTCGGCCCTGGTGTAACCCCGCCTCGGCTTCTGCACAAAGTCGAGCCTGAGTACTCTCCGAGCGCGCGCGCCGCTCATGTCCAGGGAACAGTAGTTCTCCAGCTAGTTGTCGATGAGAAGGGCCGCGCGACCGATATCACATTGATTAGTCCCTTGGGCTTCGGACTAGACGAGCAGGCAGAGACGGCAGTTGAGAAGTGGACGTTCGCACCGGGCGTGAAGGATGGGAGGCCGGTCAAGATTCTGGCAAGCGTCGAAGTCAACTTCAGGTTTCCGCAGATCTGGTTCGACGAGAAGGCAGAACGCCAACGGACATCGTTTAATGTTGCCCTCCAGAGTCTCAAACGTGTGAACGCAAGTACAAAGGCTGTTGATCGAGCGGTGAAGTCGATGCAGGATCTCTCGGAACGAGGTTTCCCGCCGGCCATGTATTTAGTCGGCGTTTGGGAGATCAACGGCGAGCACATAACGAAGGACCCAGCACATGGTTTCGCGTTGATCCAGAAGGCTGCGGCCAAGGATTACGGCCCTGCGATATACGAGATTGCCGTCCACCGAATCGAGGGGCAGGGTCTATCAAGAGACGTTGAGAAGGGCCTGGACGAGATGCGTCAGGCTGCAGTACTGGGCAGTCGACAAGCCCAGTTCTACCTCGGCAATCGGTACTCAGAAGGCAACGGTGTACCTCGCGAGCTCGACCGGGCGCGCCGCTACTTCCGGTTGTGTGCCGCCCAAGGGGCTGCTATATGTCAGTACAAATTGGGAAGTCTGTTGCTTGATGCGCCAGAGCGTCCGGAGCGCGATTATGTGCAAGCGGTCGCTTGGTTTCAACTCGCCGGCGAGCAGGGCCTTCAGGAGGCAAATTCGATCGCATCAAGGGAAGCGGCGAACTTGACGCCCGCGCAGATCAGCTGGGTGAAGACCTTGAAAGCTCAACTGGTGCGCAAGTAGGCTCCACTTCTCCGCGTGGCCATCGTCGACGCATCATTGCTGCCTTGGCCCGAGCCACCGCTGGATCGCCAAGCGCTTCAGGCTCTCCTGGAACACCCGACGAGCCGCCTCGACCACCGCGGCCCGGTTCCTGGGCGAGAAGACCATCCACGGCTCGATCTTCTGGTTGGCCCAGGCCTTGATGCGGTCCTTCCGAGTCGTATTGCTCGCAACCGCGCGGCGCTCGCTCACGGTGCGGACCATGAAGTTGTCGAGCATGCCGCCGGTGAGGTTCAGGTTGCGGCGATTGCCGCGGCGAAGCTTCGTTTTCCAGATCGCGTACCGCTTGGTCAGCGGCTTGGCCGGCGAGTCGTTCGGCCCCTGGGCAGCTTGAAGCCGGTTCTTCACTGCGGCAACGCCGACATTACCGATCTTGAACATCTGGTG
>DATMXS010000487.1:0-8822 GCA_035561355.1 Bryobacteraceae bacterium
GCGCCGAGAATTTCGGCGGGGTCGGAACGATAGCCAAGGAAGCGAACGCGGTCCGCCAACCCCAAAACACGGGCGAGGCGGGTTGTCTCGTGCTCGAGAGGACCTTCCCCGACAAGGTCCAGGCCCCATTCAAGGTCTCGCAATTCCGCCAGGGCGCGGAGGAGCGTCGCGTGATCCTTGGGCGCTTCAAATCGCGCCACAGAAACCAGCCGAGGCGGCTGCACTTCCGGGTGCCCGCGCAAGGCCGAGTCGCGGACACCATTGTGGATGACGTGGAGACGTTCAGGAGGGGCGATGCGGCGGGCCAGCGCGAGCCTGCGCTCACTCTCCGAGACGCAGATAATGGCGGCGGCCCAACGCGCAGCCAGACGCTCGGCGCCGGTGAAGATCACGCCGTGAGCGCGTGAGATACGGTCGCCGATGGGCCAGCCGTGCGGGGTGTAAATGGCAGGCAAGCCGAGACGCGCCGCCGCCGCGCGGCCCAGCCAGCCGGCCTTGGCAGTGTGCGTCGAAACGAGATCCGGACGCCATGTGCGCAACGCGTGCGAGAGTTCGAAGTACGCGCGGATGTCGGCGTCGGGTTTGATTTCGCGCATGAGGTGATTCAGCGAATGAAAGGGGACGCCCGCCGCCTCCAGTTGTGCCGTAACCGGACCGCGTCCGCCCACAAACACCATCGCCTCGTGCCCTGTGCCCAGCACTTCGCGCGCGAGGTCGCGAACGTGGATGCTTGCTCCCCCGACTGCATCGGCACGCGTGACAACGTAGGCGATTCTCACGCCTTCCTCGATACGATCACCAGAAACGCGAGCTTCCTAAAAATCGCGGTTCCGATGCGGCAGATGCCTGGGACATCCATCACACGGACCAGGAAGGCGCGGCGGGAGTTCGTGCGCAGGCGGTAGCGGATGTAGTCAGGCTCGCGGAATTCATTCACAAAGTAGCGCCGGTAGGCTGCGAAGATTTCTGCGCGGCTGCGGTAGCGAGTGTAGCCGTCGATCCAGGCGAGTTTCTGTTCGGCCCACGCCCGCGGCGTTGGCGCCTGTTCTTTCCAGTAGCCAAAACCGAGCGACCGCAGCAGCCAGGTGTAGTAGAGCCGAAGCCGTGAGCCCGTGCCGAACCAGTGAGAAAACGGGATGCCGATGTGGCCTTCGCGCCAGACGTCGCGCGACGGGAACACGCTCAAAACCGTACCTCCGGGCCGCAGCACTCGGTGGATCTCGGCGAGAGTCGCGTCCAGGTTCTCCACATGCTCCATTACCTGATTGTTCACGATCACGTCAAAGTGCGAATCGGGGAACGGCAGGCGGCCCTTCGCAATTTCGAAGATGCTCGTATTGAGAAGGCCGGCGCGTTCGGCGTCCGCCCGCGCCGAAGAGCCTCCGTAAAACACATCGGCGCCTACGATGTCTAAGCCGGCCTTGCGCCCCGCCTCGACCAGCGCGCCGGCGCCGCAGCCGTAATCGAGCACACGGCCGCCGTGACGCAGGGCAAAATCGAGCACGAAGCGATTTGTCACGTCCATGCGAGCAACTCGCGGTACAGTGCTTCCCATTCCGAAACACATGTCTCGATGTCGAACTGCCTCTGCGCCAGGGCCCGGAGCGCTTCGCCGATCGCGCGGCGCTCCTCGTCGCGCATCAGCATGATGCGGCGCATCGCTTCGCACAGCGCGGCGGAATCGCCGGGAGGAACCACGAACGGGCCTGGCACGACCTCCCGTACCCCGCCGACATCGGTCGCGACACACGGCAAAGCGCTCGCGGCAGCTTCAAGCAGCACGACGGGCAAGCCCTCCACGACCGAGGAGAGCACAAACGCGTCAGCCGCCTGCATAAGAGCGGGCACGTCGCCGCGCGCGCCGAGAAACCGGACATTGAGCCCCGCGGCAGCACGGAGTTCAGCCTCCTGCGGACCTTCCCCGGCGACCAGAAGGGTGCCCGGCACCGATGAAAAAGCGCTGAGTAGCGTGGTGTAATCCTTCTTCCACATCAGCCGGCCCACTGCAAGCCACACGAACTCGCTGCGGATCCCCAATTCCGCGCGGACACGCTCGCGTACCGCTTCATCGGGATGATAGAGTCCCGTATCTACGCCGTTGTGGATAACGCGGAGCTTTGCGGGACTGACTGCGCGCGCCGCCGCGTGACGGTCGGCAACGGCTTTCGAGACGGCGACTGCCGCATCGGCAAGAGGATCGGTCAGGCGATAGAGGCGGTCGCGCCGGCTGACGTTTGTGGACGCGCGGCCGCTTTCGGAGATGCTGTGCAAGGTTGAGACGACGGCGCGCACCGGGCACACCAGCCGGACAAAGCGCGCCATCAGGTTGGCGTGAAAAAGATGCGAGTGGAGCACCTGCGGGCGCCTGCGCCTGAGAATCGCAACCAGACGCGTCATCCCGCGTGGATCGGCCACGCCCTCGCTCATGCCGAGCGATTCAACGGGAGCCGTGTCCGTGAACGCCGAAGGCTCGAGTAGCGAGACAATTGCGGCCTCATGCCCACGCCGGAGCAAACCTGCCGCGAGTTGCGCCACCTGCGCTTCTGCCCCTCCGCGCGCGAGGTTCGTCGTGAGCAAAACGATCCTCATCGGCTAGCCACCTTTTCGAACAACTCCGCGTAAGAGGAGATCATCCCGGATACGTCATGGCGTGCGGCGCGGCGGCGTGCGGCTTCGCCCATCTCCTTGCGATTGGCAAGCGCATCCGCGATCGCGTGTCCCAACGCGTTCATATCACCGCGCGGGACCAGACGGCCGGTCACACCCTCCTCCACAATCTCCGGCAGACCGCCCACCGCTGTCGCCGCGACCGGCAAGCCGGCGGCCATTGCTTCCAGAACAGATACGGGGTGCCCCTCCCAATCCGAAGCAAGTGCGAACACGTCCGCCGCGGCTAGCAACTCGGGGACGTCTTCCACCACGCCCAGCACGCGAACACGAGGGCCTGCGGCTTTGCGAACTGCTTCGAGCAGGCTGCCGCCTCCTGCGAGTACGAGGTGCGCATTCGGAACACGCGCGAACGCCTCGATCAGCCCCAGCGGGTTCTTCTGCGGGTCGAGCCTTGCAAGCGAGACGACGAGCCGCTCCTGTTCCGAAACTCCGTGAGCCCGCCGCCACCGTTCCCGTGCGCCGGGGCGCAGGTAGGCCGCGGTGTCGATGCCGTTCGGGATCACCAGCGGATCGAATCCGTACATGATGCGGAACGAACGGGCGACCTCGTCCGAGACCGCCACTGGCGTAACGCCGCGCCTCCATGCATACCGGTGCACCCATTGCCCGAACGGCTCCACTTCCCTGCCCGCCAGGTTGTGGACGGTGTGGACCAGCGCAGCCCGGCCGCCCACCGGGAGCACGTACCGCATCACATACGAGTGCGAGTGGATGATGTCCGGCTTGATCTCGCGAAAGGCCCGGGCAAGGCGAGGGTACATCCGCAGGTCGAGCCCGGGGCGCTTCCCGAGGTGCCGCACCTTGACGCCGCAGCGGTCCATCTCGGGCTCCAGTCCCTGCGGGAAGGCTTCGAACAGCGAGACGACCGCGGTCTCAAACCGCTCCCGGGGCAGGCGGCACGCGAGAGCAGAGGCGACGTGCTCCGCGCCGGCGCGTTTCAGCGTGGCAAGCACCTCGAGAACCCGAATCTTCATTTGTCCTCGCGGAAGGATCGCGCCCATGCGGTAGTCAGCAGTGCGAACAGGAGCCACGTGGGCTTGCGCTGTTCCCAAGTCAGGGTCGAAACGCCTATGCCCCACACCAGCAGCATGATTAGCCACAGCGCGCGGTCGCGATCGGGCATCACCCACGCGAAGACAACGGCAACAGCGAGCATCAGCCCGAAGAGTCCGAAGCCGACGAGTCCCTCCTCCACCAGCACAGAGAGGAACGCGTTATGGGCAACGTACTCGTGCCCTGGTATGGCCGGAACGCCGAGCCGGGGCTTCACCGCCACCGGATAAGCGCCGGCGCCCACGCCGATAATAGGGCGCTGCTTGAATGCTTTCAGCCCGGCTTTCCAAATGCGCGTGCGGCCGTGCAATGTACCCTTGGTCAACTCGGTGTGCAAGGTGGAGAGGCGTTCTCGGGATGCTGCCGGCGCGAGGCCCACAGGGCCCAGCAGTAGCGCCAAAAAGAGGATGACCGCGGCCACCCGGGCCGTCAGGGCGGATTCGCGCCAGCGCCAGGCCGCAAAGATGAACGCCAGGATTCCCGCCACGAGCGACGTCCGCGATCCGCTGAGCAGGATGGCCCCGTCGGCAAGCGCCATCGCAGCCCAAAGCGCGTATCTCCGCCAGTCGGTAAACTTCAACGCGAGATACAGCGCGAGGGGGATGGAAAGCGCAACCGTGAGGCCGAGGTCGTTGGGATCAAAGCCGGACGCCGCATAGCGCCGCCAGTACGTGGGGCGGTTCAGCGCGAACCGCACGATCGTTGCGACAGATGCCAACGCGGCACCGGCAACATAGGCTCCCAGCAGCCAATCCTGCTGTCGCGCCGTGCGGCACAACTCCCACACCAGCCACGCCATCGCGAGCAACTGCGCGAAAGTAAGGAACCGCGCGGCGCTCGCCGATGGAGCGAGACTCCAGAGCACCGTGGCGCCGCTCCAGGCGGTGAACAGAGTTCCAAGGACTAGCAAGAGATTCGGAGCTCGGGCGGCCCGCCGCTGCTGAATCGCTCCGATGGTCACGACAGCCGCGCCCGTGACGAAAGCCAACAACCCGAGGAGCCGCGACGCGGTCCCGACGCCCGGTATCTGAAGCGCCTTCTCGAACGGGACGGAGAACACGAACACTACGAGCAGCGCCCACGCGACGCGGTCGAGCAGCGGCCTACGGTTCAAGCGCTCTTCTCCGCGCGGCGTAGTACGCGCCTGAGAATCATGAACTGCCCGATGATCTGGACTCCACCGGCAAGTGCGATCGCCACTGCGCCGCCCCACAAGCCCATCATCGGGACCAGCAGCCACGCCGAGATTCCGCAGGTCGCCGCCACGGCCATCAGGAGCGGCATCTGTGGGCCAAACGACCGGGTGCCCGTCAAAACGAACCCGAGCGCCATGCCGACGTACGTCGCGGACCCGGCCGCCATCACGGCCGTCAACAAGCCGCTGTGTGCCGCGTATTCCGGCCGGTAGACCACGCGTAGCACGAACGGGCCGATCAGCAACGCGGTGACGACGCCCGCGCCGCCCAACCCGAGCGCGAGCACAGCGAGCCGGAATGCGAGGCGGCGGAATCCGGCCAGGTTGCGAGATGCGAACAGACGGGCCAGGCGGGGGGTGGCGGATTGTCCGAGCGCGTTCACCACCGTGTTCCCTACTGTTGCGAACGAAGCCACGGCCGCGAAGGCGCCCAGTTCCGGCAAACCCAAGTGGCGCTCGATGGCGTACCGCGGCATATTCGTCGTGAGCGAGATCAGCATCAGGACTACGCCGAGCGGAAGCGCCGCCCGCAGGATCCCGAATTGCGCCTTGCGCGTGCTCGGCGGCCTGAGCGTCTCGCCCGCACGCCCCCGCGGTCGCTCGTACAACAAGAGAACCGCCGCGCGGCCGGCACCGAGTGCGGCGACGGACCAGATGAGGTCGCCCGTGACCCACAGCGCGATCCCGAATGCCGCCACACCCAGAATGCCACGCGCGACCATTGCGGTCGCCACCTGGTCCATTCGCTCACGGCGCTGCATCAGAGCGTAGTAGATGTCGCTCAGGCCGTCCACGCTGACGGTGATGCCGGTGACCGCGATCAGCAATGCGAGTCGGCCCCGATATCCCGCCGCGATCCCCACGGCGGCGGTTGCAGCGATGCCCGCAAGGGTGGCCCCGATCCGCACCGCAAGGTAATCGCCGAACGGGTGCTTGCGTTCTACATCCGTGGCGAGCACGGCCCTCAGGTTCATGTGGGAGAGCATGCCGACCGGGAGGGCCAGCGCGAACGCCAGCGCGTATTCTCCCAGCATCCGGCTGTCACCCATCTTCGCCGCCAGGCTCAACACCGCCCACTGGCTGACGGAATATACTGCATTCCCCGCGAGTGTCCAGGCGAAGTTCGTGCGCAGCGAGCGCGGCGGGGCGACCGGTTCCACTCCCTCATTGTAATGACAGCGGACTTCTCACTCCCGCAATACCGTAATGGTTACAATCGGTAATCCCTATGGCGGAATTCGCTATCCGCACCGAGGGCCTCACGCGCGATTTCGCTGCTGTTCGAGCGGTGGACAGTCTCTCGTTCGAGGTCCCCCGGGGCGCCGTATTCGGATTCCTCGGGCCGAACGGCTCGGGGAAGACCACTACCATCCGCATTCTGCTCGGGCTCGTCGAGCCGAGCGGAGGCCGCGCCGAAGTGCTCGGTCACGATGTCCGGACCGGCGGCGACGCAATCCGCGAGCGCTGCGGCGCCCTTCTCGAGCACCACGGCTTGTACGAGCGCTTCAGCGCCGAGGACAACCTCGATCTCTACGGCCGGATCTGGCGAATGAACGCGACAGCCCGGCGCGCACGGGTCCGCGAACTGCTCGATAAACTCGGCCTGTGGGAACGGCGCAAAGAGAACGTGGGCAAGTGGAGCCGCGGCATGAAGCAGAAGCTCGCCGTGGCGCGCGCTCTGTTTCACCACCCCGAGTTGATTTTTCTGGACGAGCCGACCGCCGGGCTCGACCCTATCGCCGCGGCCGCGTTGCGTGATGATCTCGCCCATCTCGCCGCCTGCGAGGGCACGACCGTGTTTCTCACCACCCATAACCTGAACGAAGCGGACAAACTATGCAACTCCGTCGCGGTCATCCGGGAGGGCCGCCTGCTGGCCATCGGCTCGCCCGATGAGTTGCGCGCCCGCACCGGCTCGCAACAAGCGGAGGTGGTGGGCCGCGGCTTCGACGCGGGCACTCTCGCCGCCCTGCGCGCACTCCCCGACGTATTGGACGCGCACGCCGCGAATGGGCATCTGACGATCGATCTCTCCGCCGGCGCCGACGTATCGAATATCGTTGCCACGCTCGTTGGCGCGGGTGCATCGGTGGAGGAAGTCCGCAAGGGCAAAGCGAGCCTTGAGGACGTCTTCCTGACGCTGATGGAGGAAGACCAGCAATGATCGACGATATCCTCACGATCGTCCGGAAAGAGCTGTGGGAAATGATCGTCCAGCGCTCGTCCCTGCGCAGCGGGATCATTAGATCGCTGGTTCTGCCACTCCTGATCCTGGGCGTGTGGCTGCCTATTCAGAGCGGCCCGGAGTGGATCACGGAGAGCTTCGGGCCTCTGCTGTGGACCTGGTTCCCGGTCTTCGTGGTGTCCTCCATGATCTGCGACGCCTTCGCCGGCGAGCGAGAGCGCCACACGCTGGAGACGCTTCTGGCGAGTCGCCTCTCCGATAGCGCGATCCTTTACGGAAAGATTGCGGGCGCGATGGCATATGGCTGGGGCCTCACCGTTGCGGGGGTGGTGCTCAGCGTCGTGACTGTCAATGTGACGCACTGGCAGGGCCACGTACTGATGTTCGAGACGCAAGCTCTGGTTGGCATGCTGCTTCTCAGCCTGCTCGCGTCCGCGATGGCGTCCGGGGCCGGTGTTCTTCTGTCGCTCCGCGCAAAATCGGTGCGGGACGCACAGCAGACACTCAGCATCGCGCTCATGGTGCTGTTCTTCGGGATCGGGTTCGGCGCGAAGTCCCTGCCGGCTGCCTGGCAGAAATGGATCTTCCAGTTCTTCCTGGGTGCAAACCTGGTGGCGACCGGCATCGCAGTGGCGCTGGTGCTGCTGGCCATCGATGCCGCCCTCATCCTGGCCGCACGTGCCCGCTTCCAGCGCGCTAAACTGGCGCTCGACTAATGCACATCCTTCAACTCGAATGCTCGCGCGCCGAACGCGATTTCGTCGTCGCCGATCTCTGGGAGCATGCCGTGCTGGGCATCGAAGAAGATGAACAGCCGGACGGCCGCGTAATCCTCAAGGCATGGTTTGAGTTCGCGATAGAGACGCCCGCGTTCGAGCGTTACGCACCCCAGTGGTACCGCGCGCCGGAGCAGGACTGGGAAGCGCTCTCCCGCGAGCAGTGGGACACGGTTGAAGTCGGCTCCCGCTTCTTTCTTGTTCCCGAGTGGCGCGACGATCCGCCGCCCGCAGGCCGGATGCGGCTCGCGATGCGTCCGGGGCGCGCGTGCGGCACCGGATGGGCCGCTCCGACGCAGCTTGCGCTCGAGTGCATGGAGACGGCGGTGAAGCCGGGCGCGACGGTGCTCGACCTCGGAACGGGAGCGGGCATCCTGGCCGTGGCAGCGCACCTGCTCGGCGCGGGCCGCATCTACGCCTGCGACATCGATCACGACGCTACGGCTGTAGCCTCAGAGCGCTTTCGCGATGAGGGCATCGAGATCAGAACCTTCACCGGTTCGACTCGCTCCGTCCGAGACGGATCGGTTGACCTGGTGATTGCAAACCTGAATGCCGCGACGCTCGTGGACCTGGCTGGGGAGATTCGGCGTATCCTTGCGCCCGGCGGCAAAGTGATCCTGAGCGGATTTCGCGAGCGCGACCTCGCACGTGTGCGGCGGGCGTGGAACTGTGAAGCGGAAGCACGGGAGAAGGACGGGTGGCTGGCACTGGTCTGTTAACGGGCAGCTTTGCAGCGCGGTACCGTCGGTCGATCAGCGCCCGCTGAAAGCGGATTGTTCCGACCCCGCTTACCTCGTGCGCCGCTCGTATATAATCCCCGTCATGCGTAGACGCACGTTCCTCGGCGCCGTAGTCTCCGTCCCTGCGCTTGAAGCCGTCCAGGCCCCCGAAGCGCGCAAGAACGGCAAGCTCGCGATTTCGGCTGTGGAAATGTGGCGAC
>DATMXS010000488.1:0-25779 GCA_035561355.1 Bryobacteraceae bacterium
CATTTCACGTGCTAATTGGACCGGACATTTAACATGCTACCGACACGCCGCGCTGCCCCTCTTGACTTGCCCTCCGGCCTGCAACAATATGGAACCGACAGGAGGGCAGCACTATGCTTGGCCTTTCCCCTCTGACAACGCTGGCCGTGATTTGGACAGCGGTTACGCTTGTGCTCGGTGGGCTCGTACTCTACCGGTTTCTCCTTTCCAACAGAGAAGACGATCAATTGTTCCTCGATCCAGCCGAGTCGCACCTGGAGCAGGAGCAACAAGTAGTCATCTCCAAACTGAACCGCATCTCCCCTTACACAAAGGGATTTGCAGCCGCATCGGTGATGCTGGCTTTCGCCATGGGCGGACTGTGGCTGTACCAGGCGCTTACGCGGCAGTTGCCGTAAGGCTTACGCTTGACCTTGATCCGCTACCGGCTGAATGCGTGCTTCAGGTGGTCGGCCGTGATGCGGGCTGTTATCGAATAAGCGAGTTCAAAACGAAGGAAGTAGCCTGAATTCTGCGCGCGGTAGAACGAGCCCGGCAGGTGTGCCTCATAGAGGGCGTGGGCTTTCCAGTGCGGGCCGATGGCGAGGTCCAAGCGCCCTTGGAGGTTGTCGCCCCGCCGTCGGCCGCCGGCGAAGATACCGGGGTCGCCCGGGAACGGGTGAAAGGCATTCATTCTGTAATACGTCAGCCGCAGACCGACCGGCTTACGCGGGGCAGCCCCCAATTCGGCCTGCCACATCCCGATGTTGGTCCAATAGCTGGCACTCACCTCGCGCATCTGGCTGTAGATGTAGCCTTCGCTCCACTTCGGCCAACGTGACCAGAGCGGATCCCAGCCCTCGTACCGGCCCGGAGTTGAGGGATCGTCGCCGGACATCGCCCAGTAACCCGCCTGCACATAAGGTTTCCAGGCGCGCTGTGACCACGTCCGCCGCAGGTATCCGTAGCCGCCCCAGGCCGTAATGCTCGAAACGGGGCGTTCGAAGCCCCATTGATAGGCGAACTCGGCGGTTGCGGTCCACTCGGGGCCGAGTTTGCGGACCGCGCGGCCGCCGGCGGTGTGGATGTGGCGGTCCGGCTGGAAGCGGCCGCCCAGAGCTGGACGGGTGGCATTCGTTTCACGCTTGTAGAAGTAGTACGCTTCGGCGCCGGAGGCGTGCGTAAAGTAAGTACCGAGCGCGCTCTCGTCCCAGTCCACCAGATTCCTGTTCTGGTCGTGGAACTGCGGGAGCATACGGTCCCGCTTGGGATTGAGAATGCCGATCACTTCAATCTTCGATTTATCGCGCGTGTAGCTGAGGTTCACGGCGTTGTGATAGAGGGCGCGCGAACCGTCCCACGGGCCTCCGTCGAGCAGAATGAAGCCCTCGCCGCGCATGAGGTTTTGACGGCCGATGCGGAGCGCCAGCCCGTCGGTGAAGAGGCGTTTGAAATCCAGGTAAGCGGCGTCGAAGATCACCTCGTCAAAAGTATTGTCCTGCCCGATGCGATCGCAAGTCTCCTGATTGATGCCGACGAAGAAGTCCACGTTGTGACTGAGCGGCGCCTTGGTCCAAGCGCGCGTGCGGTACCGGATCTGCTGCCGCGCGTCATCGCGAGCGTCGGAGTAATCGAGGATGTTGTTCCAGTTCTCGTTACGAACGCGCTGTTCGAATCCGAATTCGAAGGTGGAGGGCTCCGGTGGCGCCTGAGCGGGCAGACCGGCGGCGAGTACGATGAGGGCGAGGGCGCTGCGGCGGAGCATCTGGGGTTAAGGGGCAAGTATACAGTTGCCGGGCCGGAACGGTCAAAGATAAGATGATCGGTTATTCCCCTTGGGCGTAAAATCAAAGATGCAGTTTTCGAGCAGGCAATTTCTCAGCGGCGATGAAGCGGTCGCCCTGGCTGCGCGCCATGCGGGCGTGGCCCTCGGCACCGGTTATCCCGGCACGCCCTCCACGGAGATTCTCGAGGCTTTCAGTGCGCTCGGTGGACGCGCGCAGTGGGCGCCGAATGAGAAAACCGCAATGGAAGTGGCGGTTGGTGCGGCGTACGGCGGCGCGCGCGCGATCGTCACGATGAAGCACGTTGGGTTGAACGTCGCGGCGGATCCGCTGTTCACCGCAGCGTACACCGGCGTTACCGGCGCTCTGATCATCGTCAGCGCGGACGACCCGGGCATGCACTCGAGCCAGAACGAGCAGGACAACCGCAGGTACGCCGTGGCTGCCGCGTTACCAATGCTCGAGCCGTCCGATTCGCAACAGGCTTACGATTTCACCTTCCTGGCCATCGAAATCTCAGAGCGCTGGCACATCCCCGTGCTCCTGCGCATGACGACACGCGTGTGTCACTCAAAGACGGTGGTGCAGACTCGCGAAGCGGTTGCCGCGCCCGAACCTTCGTTCACGCGGAATATCCCGGAACGGGTGATGATCCCCGCGTACGCGAAGCCGGCCCACAGGAGGCTCCGCGCCAAGCTCGCCGAGATCGCTGCGTGGAACGAGGCTGAAGGCCCGAATACGATTACGGGCAGCAGCCGCGGGCTGGGCATTATTGCCTCGGGCGTCGCGGCGGAGCATGCGCGTGAGGCCGCACCGGACGCGTCCATCCTGCAGCTCGGCATGACGCATCCCGTTCCAGTGGAGCTGGCCCGAAGGTTTGCGGCCGGCGTGGAGCGCGCCATTGTGATCGAGGAAGGCGACCCGTACCTGGTGGAGCAGCTTCGCACCGCCGGCATCGACGTACACGGCAAGCCGGAGATGTACCGCTTCGGCGAACTCGACGTCAGCCGTACGCGCCGCCTGCTAGCGGGTGACCTTACGCCAGAGGCGAAGCCGCCCGCGGGAAAGCCACCGGAACTGTGCAAGGGCTGCCCGCACCGGAGCGTGTTCACAGCGCTCGGCAACCTCGGCTGCATCGTTGCGGGCGACATCGGGTGCTACACGCTGGGCGTGCTGCCGCCGTTCCAGGCGATGGATACCTGCCTGTGCATGGGCGCGGGGATAACCGTCGGCCTTGGGCTCCGGCACGTGCTGCCCGCGGAACAAGCGCGCAAGGTGGTGAGCGTCATCGGCGACAGCACGTTCATGCACAGCGGGATCAGCGGGCTGGTGGAGATGGTCTACAATCCGCCTCCCACGGGTCACGTCGTGCTGATTCTCGATAACGGCACCACCGCGATGACGGGCCTTCAGGAGCATGCAGGCACAGGCCGCACGCTCGATCATCAGCGCACGCACAAGGTCGTCTTCGAGGACCTGGCGCGTTCGATCGGAATTGGCAACGTCAGCGTGGTAGACCCGACCACGGATCCAGCCGCATTCGAGAAGTTAGTGGCCGGCGTGCTCGCGAGCGGCGAACTAGCGCTCATCATTGCGCGGCGCGACTGCCTGCTGGCTACGGGCAAAATCAAGGAGTACGAGAAGTGCCTGAGCGAGTCGTAAACATCATCTTCGCGGGACTGGGAGGCCAGGGAGTGTTGAAAGCCTCCGATATCGCGGCTGACGCAGCCTTCCGAGCCGGCTTCGACGTCAAAAAGAGCGAAGTCCACGGGATGAGCCAGCGGGGCGGCTCGGTGACGAGCGACGTGCGCTTCGGCGCGAAGGTGAACAGCCCGATGGTGCCTTCAGGCGAAGCGGACTTCCTGGTGGTGCTCGCCTCGGACCAGGTGGAGAACAACCGCTGGCAGCTCAAGCCCGGCGGTGTACTGATTACCACCGACGCGATCGACGAGCGGGCGCTCCGGAACAAGAAGAGCTTCAACGTAGCGTTGCTCGGCCTTTTGAGCCGGCACCTCACGATTCCGGAAGCCGAGTGGCACGCGGCGATTTGCGCGAGCCTGGCCGAGAAACTGCACGAGGCGAACCTTCAGGCGTTCGCGCTCGGACGCGACGCGGGAGCCGCTCGATGACTTCACTCCAGGAGATTACGCGCAATCCATTTCATCCCTCCAGCGCACCCGACTACGTCCCGCCAGAGTGCATGCGCGAGCTTCAGCTCTCGCGGCTTCAAGCCATCGTGAGCCGGGCCTACGAGCGCGTCCCGCTGTACCGCGATCGTCTCGACGAGCGCGGCATCGAACCCGGCGACGTGCGCGCGCTCGAAGACATCGCCCGGCTTCCGTTCACGTTCAAGACCGATCTGCGCGACACGTATCCGTTCGGGTTGTTTGCGAGCCCGATCGAGGACATTGTTCGCCTGCACGTTTCGAGCGGCACCACGGGCAAGCCGATCGTGGTCGCGTACACGAAGCAGGACGTGGACCTCTGGACCAGCGTTATGGTCCGCACGTTCGCCGCGGCCGGAATCACGCACGGTGATATCGTTCAGAACGCATTCGGTTACGGGCTCTTTACGGGCGGCTTGGGGGCGCACTACGGTTCCGAGTCCATCGGCGCGACGGTCATCCCGATTTCGGGCGGCAACACGGACCGGCAGATTATGGTGATGAAGGATTTCGGCGTCACGGCGATCTGCTGCACCCCGAGCTACTTCATCCACTTGATCGAGCGTGCCCGCGAACTCGGCATCTCGATCCGCGACCTGAAGCTGCGGACCGGCATCTTCGGCGCCGAGCCATGGACCGAATCGATGCGGCGCCACATCGAAGGCGAGGCGGGCATTCAGGCGTTCGATATTTACGGTCTTTCGGAGATTATCGGGCCAGGCGTTGCGGCCGAGTGCCCCTTCCACACCGGTTTGCACATGTTCGAAGATCATTTCTACCCGGAAGTGATCGACGCTGCGACCGGCGAGCCCGTGCCGGACGGCGAAGAGGGTGAACTCGTCATCACAACGCTGACCAAGATGGCAATGCCGATGATCCGCTACCGCACGCGCGACGTGACGGAGATCGTGCCGGGCACGTGTCCGTGCGGCCGAACGGTACGGCGCATCCGGCGCATCGGCCGGCGCTCGGATGACATGTTTATCATCCGCGGAGTGAACGTGTTCCCGTCGCAGGTGGAATCGGCGTTGCTGGCGGTGGAAGGCACGCTGCCGCATTACCAGATCATCCTCACGCGGGACCGCGGACTGGATCAGATGGAGGTTCAGGTGGAGGTGACGCCGGAGGTGTTCAGCGACCGCATCGGCTCGCTCGAAGGCCTGCACGAACAGCTCGTCGGCTCCATCGACCGGACGCTCGGATTGCGGGTCAATGTCAGTCTGGTTGCGCCCCATACGATCGAGCGCAGCGAGGGCAAGGCCAAGCGGGTGATCGACCGGAGAAACAAGTGAGCCATGAAGATCCAACAGGTCTCGGTGTTTTTGGAGAATAAGCCCGGCGCGTTGCATGAACCGTGCCGGATTCTAGCCGAGGCGCGGATCGATATCCGCACGCTGACGCTCGCGGACACGCGCTCATTCGGCATCCTGCGGATGATCGTTTCGGACTGGCAGGGCGCCGAGCGCATTCTGCGCGATTTGGGCTACGTCACGAACATCACCGAAGTGGTGGCCGTTGAGGTGCCGGACCGGCCCGGCGGCCTGGACGAGATCCTCGGCATCCTGCGCGATTCCGGGGTGAACATCGAGTACATGTACGCGTTCACGTCCGGCCGCGAGGGGAAGGCCGTACTGATCTTCCGCTTCGATCACCCGGATCGCGCCATCGTTCTGCTGCAAGGCGCGGGCATCAATGTTGTGGAGTCGGTTGAGGTCTATAACCGGATCACGACATGACGGTCGCGAGAACGATCACAGAGCAGATGGAGCGGGCATCCTGGATCCGCAGGATGTTCGAAGAGGGCCTGCGCCTGAGGGCACTGCTCGGCCCAGAGAACGTCTTCGATTTCACTCTCGGCAATCCGGATGTGGAGCCCCCGGAGGCCGTGCTCGCGGCGCTGCGCAAGTACGCCGAGCGCCCGATGCCGGGCATGCACGGCTATATGCCGAACGCCGGATTTCCGCGCGTGCGGGAGATCATTGCCGAACGGTTGAGCCGTGCGACCGGGCTCGGGTACACCGCGAATCACGTCATCATGACCGTGGGTTCGGCCGGCGCGATCAACACCGTTTTGAAAGCGATGCTCGATCCGGGCGACGAAGTTATCGTTCTGGTCCCGTATTTCCCCGAGTACCGGTTCTACATCGAGAACCATCAGGGAAAATTGGTTGCCGTTGAGACGGACGCGAACTTCCGGCCGGATCCGAAGCGCATCGCGCGGGCGATCACTTCGAGAACGAAGGCGTTGATTCTGAACTCGCCGAATAATCCCGCGGGCGTGGTATACACTGCGAAGGAACTCGCAGAAATCGAGCAGGTGGTGGCGGGCACCGAAGTGGTGGTGATCACGGACGAGCCCTACAAGCCGATCGTATTCGATGCGAAGAGGATGCCTGAGACGGCGTCGTTCATTACGCGGTCAGTAGGCGCGATGTCGTGGTCTAAGGCGCAGGGCATCTCGGGGGAGCGCATCGGGTATCTCGCGATTTCGCCGCGGCTCGAATCGGCGGAGGAGTTGCGCAATGCCTGCACATTCACCAATCGGATCCTCGGTTACATAAACGCGCCGGCCATCTGGCAGTGGGTCGAGGCCGATGCGGGCGAGGCGGTGGTAGATATCTCCGGGTACGAAACAAAGCGCAACTGCATGTGGAAAGCGCTGGCGGAGATCGGGTATGAGTGCCACAAGCCCGAAGGATCCTTCTATGTTTTCCCTAAGACGCCTATCGCGGACGACATTGCGTTCGTCCGGCGGCTGGCTCGGGAAGGCGTACTCACCGTGCCCGGCTCCGGCTTCGGCCGTCCAGGGCACCTGCGCATTTCATTGACCGTGCCGGCTCAAACCATCGAGCGCTCGATCCCCGCCTTCGAACGCGCGTTTCATTCGCCGGATTAACCCAATGTTCGATCTAAAGAAACATCCGCACAGGCGATACAATCCTCTCACTCGAGAATGGGTGCTGGTTTCTCCGCACCGCACCGAGCGGCCCTGGCAGGGACAGGTGGAGAAGGTCCCGCAGGAGCAAAAGCCGCAGTACGATCCAAGGTGTTACCTGTGCCCCGGCAACGAGCGCGCCGGCGGTGTCCGCAACCCGGATTACCAGAGCACTTTCGTGTTCGAAAACGACTTTGCCGCGCTCAAACCCTCGACGCCGATTGAAGGTTTTGATCAGGGCGGGCTGCTGGTGGCCCAGACCGAGCCCGGCATCTGCCGCGTGATCTGCTTCCACCCCCGGCATGACCTGACAGTGGCGCAGATGACGCAGGAACAGATGCTGCCCGTGGTCGACGTATGGGCCGGGCAGTACGCCGAACTCGCCGCGCATCCGCAAATCAACTGGGTCCAGATCTTCGAGAATCGCGGCGAGATGATGGGCGCGAGCAACCCGCACCCGCACTGCCAATTATGGTCGAACCACACGCTGCCGAATGAGGCGGTAAAGGAGCAGATCGCGCAGGCAGGGTATCGAGAGGCGCGTGGCGGTTGCCTGCTCTGCGATTACCTGAAGCTCGAGCGCGACCGTGTCGTGGTGGAAAACGACGGTTTCGTGGCCGCGGTGCCGTTCTGGGCGGTGTGGCCGTTCGAAACCATCGTGATCGCTAAGAGCCACGTGCGGGACATGGGGGAATTGGATGCGGCCGGGCGCGCGGCGCTGGCCGACATCCTGCGCCGGTTGACCACGCGCTACGACAACTTGTTCGAGACCTCGTTCCCGTACTCGATGGGCTTCCACCAGCGGCCCACGGACGGCGAGGCGCACGAGGAATGGCACTTTCACGCCCACTTCATGCCGCCGCTGCTCCGATCGGCGACTGTGCGCAAGTTCATGGTGGGCTACGAGTTGCTGAGCATGCCGCAGCGCGACATCACACCCGAGATGGCGGCCGACCGGCTGCGCGAACTCAGCGAAGTGCACTATTCACAGACGGCATAGGCCGCTCCGCATACCCTTCGGGTGCAATAGAATAGTGGTCTTATGCCTTTCGCCAGATTCCTTCTCGCCATGGCGCTGCTCGTGGCGCCCGCGGTCGCACAGCAGAACCCGAGCGACGACGAGATCTACGACAAAGTGCGCGATCGCCTGGCTACGAACCGCGATGTGAAAGGCGGCGGCATTGAAGTCGAGGTCAAGGACGGCGTCGTCTACCTCAGAGGCAAGGTCGTGGAACGGAAGCAAAAGACTAAGGCGGAACAGGTCGCGAAGAAGGTGAAGGGCGTGAAGAAGGTAGTGAACGAGCTGCAGACCGAAATCCCCGCGGCTAAGTAGTTTCTTCGCTTCAAACTGAGGGGACGCCGCAACGCGTTCCCTCAGTTTGAACGCTCTCTATCGGAAGTTGTTCACAGTCTTCAGTTCCCGCACATCCACCGTGTGGCGTGCGTAGTTGTCTCCGGCGCGGCTTTCAACCATCCGGCGCGCGCGTGCTTCCATTTGCTTGCTGTCCTTTTTGCGGTCCGTCTTCCGCAGGAGTTCGGCGTAATTGGCGTAACAGATGGCGAGTTTCGGGAACTCGGGCGGCGTCTCTTCCCAGATGGCGATGGCCTCGAGATACAGCTTCTCGGCTTCGCCGTACTGCTTGCGGGAGTGGTGGGAGACCGCAAGATTGTGCAGCGCCTCTGCCACGAGTGGATGCCTCGGCCCGTGCGCGCGCTCCCAGATACGAAGCGCTTTCCCATACAGGGCATCCGCGTCATCGTACCGCCCTTTCTCCTTAAGCAGGTGCGCCAGATTGTTCAGTTCGGTTGCCATGCCGGGATGTTCCGGGCCGAGCTTCGCTTCCTTGATGGCGAGAGCCCGGCGGTACAGAGGTTCGGCCTCGTCGTATCGCTTTTCGAACGCCAGGATAGAGGCCAGATTGTTGAGTGTGATCGCAACGTCTGGATGGTCCGGGCCGAGCCCCTTTTCACGGATCGCGAGAGCGCGCCGGTGATCTTCTTCGGCGAGTGGGTACCGGCGTTGGGCGCGGTACAACTCGCCCAGGTTGTTCAGCACGGTAGCGACGCCCGGATCCTCAGCGCCCGCGCGCTCACGGATCGCAAGGGCGCTCTTGAAGAGAGCTTCGGCTTCGGCATACCGGCCCTGGTGGTGATAAAGTTCCGCAAGGCTGTTGCGCGCGCTTGCCAGTTGAGGATGCTCGGGACCGAGTGCATCCTCCTTTATTGAGAGTGAACGCTTGTACAACCGCCCCGCCTCGTCATAGCGGGCCTGCGTGCGGTAGAGATTGCCAAGATTTTCGATGACGATGGCGGTGTCCGGATGCCGCGGTCCGACGGTCCTTTCGCGGAAGTCGAGCGCCAGTTTGTATTCCTGCTCGGCTTGGGCGTACTTGCCCTGCGCCGCATACAGCGCCGCCAGGTTATTGAGGACGGCTCCCAATTCGCCCGCTTGGCTCTGCTGCCAAATGGCCAGCGCCTTTTGATAGAGCGGCTCCGCTTCGCCGTAGCGGGCCTGCGAGTGGTAAAACGCGCCGAGGTTGTTCATGGTCGCCGCAAGCTGCGGTCCGCGCGGACCCTCCACAGCCAACCAGGTTTCCATGGCGCGCTTGTAGTACGCCTCAGCGTCCGCGATATGTCCCTGGAGCTTGGCGACGCCCGCCAAATCGTTCAGAGCAACGGCAGCCCGCGAGCGCGGGCCACCCGTGCTTTCAATTGCCTCGAGCGCAGCGCGGTACTCCGTTTCAGCGTCCGAGTACCGCCCCAACTCGCGCATCTCCGCGGCGGCATCGAGCATCTCTTGCCAGGTTCCTGCCGCTTGTGCGGCGCTTGCCAGCAAACACACAGCCAATGTCGTGGCGCCGATTGTGCAACTCTGCAGCTTGCGTGCCATCATCCCCCCAGTCGAATGGCGTACCGCTCTGCCCGTTCCCCAGTTCCCTTGCCCGAGAAGACGAGCAAAGGCGCGATTGGTTCCGGCCAAATTTGTAAAGTTGCGTGCAGGAATGTCGGAGGTTGACGCGGTGCGGGAGTCTACCGCCGTACATGAGCGGCGTCCGGTCTCGTCCGATATGATCGTTGCTGAACGATGAGAGTCCTGATCGCCGTGATGCTAGTCGCAATCGCCGCCGGCGGTGCGCAGCCGCCTGACACCAAGGCTTACATCCCCCGCCTGGAACGCAACCTCCAACAGAACATCATTCCGTTCTGGTATCCGAAAACGCTCGATACCGCGAACGGCGGCTATATCATCAACCACAACGCGAAGGGCGAGCCGGATCCCCGCGGGTCGAAGGGCATCGTGACGCAGTCGCGCCAGGTATGGCTGTTCTCGCGCGCCGCGCGTCACGGTTACCGGTCCAAGGAAATGCTTGCAGCCGCCAACCACGGCTTCCGCTTCCTCCGCGACCGCATGTGGGATAAGCAGCACGGCGGCTTCTATTGGGAGGTGGACGCCACCGGCGCGAAAGCCGTCCGGCCCAAGAAGCACATGTACGGGGAGTCCTTCGCGCTGTACGCCCTTTCCGAGTACTACATCGCGTCCGGCAATAAGGAAGCCCTCGACCTCGCAAACCGCCTGTTTGCATTGTTCGAGAAGCATGCGCACGATCGCGAGTTTGGTGGGTATGCCGAGTACTTCAATCAGGATTGGTCCGCGCCACCGGCCGCCGAGCAAAGCTACATGCAGGTGACACCCGGCATCAAGTTGATGAATACCCATCTGCACCTGATGGAGGCTCTCACCACTTACTACCGCGCCAGCAAGTCTCCCCTCGCGCGAGAGCGCCTGATCGAACTCATCAACATCGAGACGAACGCCGTCGTCCGCAAGCGGCTCGGCGCCTGCACTGATAAGTACGAGCGCAACTGGACCCCAATCCTCGGCCGCGACGCCTCCTGGGACCGGGTCTCCTACGGCCACGATCTCGAGAATATCTGGCTGATCATCGACGCCGGGAAGGCGGCAGGCATCTCCACGGGGCCATTCCTCGACCTCTTCCGCCAGCTCTTTGATTACTCGTTGAAGCACGGCTACGACGCCGAAAACGGCGGCTTCTATTACACGGGCGCGTTCGATAAGCCGTCCGACGACAAGCGCAAGGAATGGTGGGTGCAGGCCGAGGCCGCCGTTTCCGCGCTCTACATGTACCGCCTCACCGGCGAAACCGCGTACTGGGATGTATTCGCGAAGACGTACGATTTCATTGAAAAGTACCTCACCGACTGGGAGGTTGGCGAGTGGCACTCGAACGTATCACCGTCGATGAAGCCCTCAGGTGGCAAGGCGAATATCTGGAAGGCGGGCTACCACAACGGGCGGGCCATGATCGAGTGCCTGGAGATTCTTCGCGAGCTCGGGGCGGGGAAGTAATCTGCGGCTGTAACTCCCGCCCCCACAGCGGTCGTCTTCGCGTTACGATTGTCCGAACGAAAGGAGCCTAATGCTGTTCTCTTTAAAGTACGCGGCCCTGGCGCTTGCGCTCGTGGCCCTTCCCGCTCTCGCGAAACCCAACCTGACCGGCGAGTGGAAACTGAACGTTTCCAAGAGCGAATTCGGCCCCATGCCGGCGCCCACCAGTATGACCGAGAAGATCACCCACGAGGACCCGAAGATCGTGACGGCCGTCAAGTCCTCCTCCGAACGCGGTGATTTCGAGTACGAGTTGAAGTACATGATCGACGGCTCCGAGTCGGTCAATGAGATCCGTGGCAACCCGGCGAAGAGCATCGCGAAGTGGGACGGCGACACGCTCGCCATCGTCACCAAGGCAAGCTTCAACGGCAACGAATTGACTATGAGCGACAAATGGAATCTCTCCGAAGACGGGAAGACCCTCACGGTCAAACGCCACATGGCCAGCTCCATGGGTGAAGGCGACGTGACGTACGTGTTTGAGAAGCAGTAACGCGCGAGCCAGGAGCCAGGAGCGAACCGCCTCCTGGTTCCTGCTTGTTGGTTGCGATTGGGTCCGGGAACTCACGGGTCGCACCGGCAAGGAGATGAGGCGCCTTCCGGCGAGCCTATCTCTCCCCAAGAGCAAAACCTGGCCCTCGTGCACCGCCTGAAAGCAAGGTCTCCCTCAATGACGGCCTCGCTGCCCGATTCGCTATAATGAATTTCTTCTCACCGGCGCGAGGCCCGTGCCACGCGCGCGCAGCAGCACTACAAGCCCATTTACTCAGGAGCATTCATGGCAACGAAACGCATCGGAATCCTGACCGGCGGCGGCGACGTCCCGGGCCTGAACTCAGTGATCAAAGGCGTCACCTACCGCAGCAGCGAACTCGGCTATGAAGTTATCGGCATTCGCCGCGGATGGGAAGGCCTCACGCACGTCAACCTCGACGACCCCGCCAGCCGCCAGCGGTACATCTGGCCGCTGAACCGCGAGAATACGCGGACCATCGATCGGACCGGCGGGACCGCGCTGCACACCAGCCGGACCAATCCGCAGAAGATGAAGGCCATCCCCGAGCACCTCAAGGGGCAAGAGTTCCCGGTGCGCGAGTTCACGAAGCGCGGTGTCACTTCGACGGTTTTCGACGTCACGTCGGCCGTGCTGAAGAACCTCGAAAAGCTCGGCATCGAGTACCTGGTCGCCATCGGCGGTGACGACACGCTGAGCTATGCGGCGCGTCTTGACAAGGAAGGCGTGAAAGTCATCGCCATTCCGAAGACGATGGACAACGACGTCCAAAACACCGAGTACTGCATCGGCTTCTCGACGGCGATCACCCGCGCGGTGGACGCCATCCAGCGCCAGCGCAGTACAGTCGGTTCGCATGAGCGCATCGGTGTGTTCCGCGTCTTCGGCCGCGACGCCGGCTTCACTGCGCTGTATACCGCGTATGTTACATCCCTTCGCTGCGCGCTGCCGGAATACAAGTTCGACCTCAATCATATGATTGAGCTGCTCGTGAAGGATAAGAAGGATAACCCGAGCAACTACGCGCTCTGCGTGCTGTCCGAGGGCGCCGAGTGGGAAGGCTACTCCGTGAAGGAATACGGCGAGGCGGACGCCTACGGCCACCGCAAGAAGGCCAACGTTGCCGAGGACCTGAGCGAGGAGATCAAGCGGCGCGCGAAGGAAGAGACAGTCGTCAGCGATCTCACCTACGAGTTGCGTTCCGGTGAAGCGGACTTCATCGATAAGATGGTCGCCACCACGTTCGGCAACATGGCGATGGATTGCCTCCAGGAAGGCAAATCCAACGTCATGACCGGAATCGTAAACGGCCAGTTCGCCCTGATGCCGATTCCCGATCCGAAGCTCGGCCCCCGCAAGGTGGATATCTCGAGCATGTTCAACGTCGAGCGCTACCGTCCGAACTACTCGAACAAGGTCGGCATCCCCATCTTCCTCACCAGAGCGTAGAAGCAGGGAAGGTAGCACTAAGGAAGCACACGGCCCTCCACCCGGAGGGCCGTTGTCGTCAGCGGAAACACATAATCTGGTGTTTCGCCACAACTCTGGCTCCGCCTGCAAATCGGGTAGGAACTCGAACAGCGGTTGCCGAGCACGGTGCCGAGATCAGGCGCACCATCCGCTCGGCGCCATCGGAGCAGGACACTTAGACCGGAATGGCCGCCAACCCGAGTCGGCGGTAGGTCCCGCCTCTTACCGCCTACCCACCGTAAGCACTTCGGGCAGCCGCCCAACTACGCGAGCGAATGGTTTCGTGTCTCCCGTCGCGCGCGCCAAAACCAGCGCACCGTGGATGCTCATAATCGCCTCCTCGGCTCGCCGCCGGGACAGCGCTGGTGCGAGCCCTGCCTCACGGGCGGCAGCCGCGAACGAGTCACGCCACGCCGCATAGGTACGGCCGACTGCGGCGTGCAGCGCGGGCCTGCCGTTGCCTAATGACAGCGTGTCAAGCAAACAAGAACGCCGGCCGTCCTCGTAAAAAGCCTGGAGTCGCCGCCCCGCCTCGCGGATCCGCGCCGCCACAGGTCCCGGCTCGCGCAAAGGCGCCAGCAACTTCTCCAAAAACTGCTCCCCGACGTGCGCCACTACGGCTTCAGCCATCTGGTCCTTGCCGTCCGGGAAGCGGTGGTATAGGCTGGCCCTCTCCAGACCCGTGGCCTTGCTGATAAGGCTGAGGCTCGCGCCCTCAAAGCCATGGTCCTGAAATACACGCGTGAGCCGCTCGAGCAGATCCTCATCGGTAATCTTAGGCGTTGGCATTGACTCTTCTTTTATACCGAACGGTCTACCGGCAGCGGCGCAGAGCCGGCAGGGACGGAGCGGCACGGTGGCCGGGTATGCCGCACGGATACGGCATGCCCGGCCACGGCATTTTCAGCGCTCACCACCTCTGGCCAAAAAGCCCTGAATCAACTGGGTGATCTCGGAGCCATGCGTCTCCAGCGCGAAATGCCCCGTGTCGAACAAGTGAACCTCCGCCTTCGGCAGGTCACGCCTGTACGGCATGGCCCCTTCGGCCAGGAAGATGAGGTCATTCTTACCCCAGACCACCAGCGCCGGGGGTTGGTGTTCGCGGAAGTACGCCTGGAACTGCGGATACAGCGGCAAGTTGGTGCGGTAATCATAGAACAGGTCGAGTTGGATCTCGTCGTTGCCGGGCCGGTCAAGCCCAATCTGGTCGATGGTCCAGGCGTCCGGATTCAACAGGGACGTGTCCGCGACGCCGTTAGTGTATTGCCAGCGGGTCGATTCCGGTTTCAGCAGCACGCGCAGGGCGTCGCGGTTCGCCGGTGACGGCGTGTTCCAGTACTTCTTGATGGGGGTCCAGAACTCCCCAAGGCCCTCCTCGTACGCATTTCCGTTCTGGACGATAAGCGCCGTGACGCGCTCGGGATGGGCCAGCGCCAGGCGGTAGCCGACGGGGGCGCCGTAGTCCATAACATAAAGCCCGTACCGCTCCAGACCGATCGCCTCCGTGAAGCGCGCGATAGTCCGGGCAAGGCTCTCGAACGTATAGGCGAAGCGCGCGCGGTCCGGCATGGCGCTGTGGCCGAAGCCTGGGTAGTCCGGGGCGACGACGCGGTAGTGGTCGGCCAGTCGGGGAATCAACTCGCGGAACATGTGCGAGGAAGTGGGGAAGCCGTGCAGCAGCAGGAGCGCAGGGGCGTCCACGCGGCCCGCTTCACGGTAGAAGACCTCGACCCCCTCGACGAGGACGGTGCGGTAGTGAATCTGCGGAGTGGAATCATTTTTGAGGGCCGCGGTAGCAATCCCGGTGGCCAGTACGTTGTGTGTCATCTCAAGCTCCCTTCTGTACCGAACGATCGGTACACAGAATGAGATGCCGGTTCCGCCGACAAGTCGCAGTTTTTTTTTCTTCTTGTTCCTGACTCGTTGCTCCCTCGCTCCTGGCGCTACAATGGCCGGACAATGCGCCTCGTCCAACTCGCCCTCGGCAATCGACGCTGCGCCGGGATTGTCGAGGGCGACAGAATTCGCCTCACCAGCGCCATCTCGGTGTATGAGTTGGCCTGGCATGCCGCGGTCTCCGGGACGCCTTTGGCTGAATGCGTTCTCGCGAGCGCCGGCTCCGAGTTCCTCCCGTATCGCGACGTCTACGACGGCAGCAGCGATTGGCGCTGGCTGCCTTGTGCCGATCATCCCGAAGAACCGTCGCGCTGTCTGGTCAGCGGCACAGGTCTCACGCACTGTTCGAGCGCCAAGACCCGCCAGGCCATGCACACCGGCTCGGAAGAGCTGACCGACAGCATGCGAATGTACCTCGCTGGTGTGGAAGGCGGGCGCCCCGGTCCCGGCGCGGCCGGCATCGCGCCCGAGTGGTTCTACAAAGGCCCGGGTTCCATCCTGCGCGCTCATCTCGAGGCTTTGACCATCCCCACACACGCCGACGATGGCGGGGAGGAGGCGGAGATCGCAGGCGTGTACCTCGTTGGTCCCGGCGGGCGGCCCTTGCGCATAGGAATGACGCAGGGCAATGAATTTTCCGACCACGTCCACGAGAAGCGGAATTACCTCTACCTTGCAGAATCGAAGCTCCGCGAGTGCGCCATCGGTCCCGAACTATGGCTCGATCCGGATTTCTCGGACGTGCCCGGCGAGGTCCAAATTGAACGCTGCGGGGCGGTCCAGTGGCGCAAGGAGATCCGCAGCGGCGAAGCTGCCATGTCGCACAGCCTCGCCAACCTGGAGCACCACCATTTCAAGCACGCGCAGCACCGTCGCCCCGGTGACCTGCACGTGCACTTCTACGGCGCCGACGCGCTCAGCTTCGCCGATGGCGTCAGGCTGGCCGCCGGTGACACAATGAGCGTTTCGTTCCGCGGCTTCGGTGCTCCGTTGCGCAATGCCGTGGCGATCGAGGAAGGCCGCGCCGATCTTACATGCGTGGGAACTCTGTGAAGGAGAATCGATGGACCGCAGATCGTTCTTGAAGACGGGTTTCGGAGCCGCGGCCGCGTTGACCGCCGCGCACCGGGCGGTGGCGGCGCTCCCGAAAGCGAAAATCACTCGCGTTCGGTATTACAAGTCGCCGGGCGATGCGGCTCGCCGGCAGAGCAAAGTGCCGCCGCTGTTCAACCAGAGCACGAACGTTGTGGTCATCGACACCGACGCAGGACTCTCCGGCATCGGCGAGGGTGGGTCCAGGGACACCATCGAACAATGCGCCGCCGCACTGATCGGCAAGGACCCTTTTCGGACCGAAGACAACTGGCAGCTCCTGTTCCGCGGTTACTTCTATCCGGCCGGGCGCGAAAAGCTGCACGCAATCGGCGCGCTGGACATGGCACTTTGGGACCTGAGGGCCAAGGCGCTCGGAGTGCCGCTGTATCACCTCCTCGGCGGCCCGGCGCGCGATCACGTCGAGTGTTATGCGACAGGGTTCCCCGGACAGGCGACGCTCCGCGACAGCGCGAAGGCGTGCATTGAAGCAGGATACCGGGCCTTCCGCATCGGACCAGCCGACGGCAACCCCTGGGACCGCTTCGAAACCACCGAGCGGACCTATGCGATGTGCCAGCAAGCGCGCGAAGGCGCCGGCAAGGACGGCGCCTGGGCCGTGGACTTTCACACCCGCTTCGACTTTCCGGACGCCGTGCGCCTCGCGCAGAAGATCGAGGACCTCGCCCCGTATTTCGTCGAGGACCTGGTCCGTTCCGAAAACGCCGGCGTCTACCGGCAGCTTCGCGGGCAGACGCGGGTTCCCATTGCCGTGGGCGAGCAGTTCGGCGCGAAGTGGGACGTGAATGAGCTTGTCGAGGGACGCCTGATCGATTACGCGCGCGTGACCGTTCCGAACGTGGGCGGCATCACCGAGTTCCTGAAGATCGCGGCCCTCTGCGAGACGCACTACGTCGGCCTCATTCCGCACTTCACCGGTCCCATCTCCGAGGCGGCCCTCGTACACCTCTGCGGCTCGTTCTCCGGCCCTGCCCTGATGGAGATGCTTCCGCGTGCAACCAGCGGGTACGACTACCTGCCGCAAGCGTTCGACTTCCGCAAGGGCAAGCTCTGGCTCAACGAGCGCCCTGGGCTGGGGGTGACGTTCGATGAGAAGCGGCTGCCACTTCTGACGGAAGTGACCGAGGCAGCCCAGCCGACGCCGATCTATCGCCGACCGGACGGCTCGATCACGAATTGGTAGCGCCCTCCACCCACACCAGAGAATTCAGTCGCGTGGTTCGCGGCTCCGGGTGTACAATCGCTCTCACCTGGGTTCCGAAATGGAGATTCCGAGACGGGCCATCTGCCCGGACCGGAACTCCGAGTGAAAAGAGGGGCAAATGAAGAGCCTGACTATCGCAGCGACCATGATTCTGGCCGGCGTCATCGGATGTGGCGTCCCGGCCCGCGCGCAGACGGCTGGAGACCAAGCGGATCCGGTGAAGGTGGATCCGAAGCACTACAAGGTGGAGTTCGAGAACGAGAGCGTGCGGGTCTTGCGCATCTCTTATGCACCCGGAGAGAAGTCCGTGATGCACAGCCACCCCAACGCAGTCGTCGTCTATTTAACCGACGGATTGACTCGCATGACAACGCCCGACGGGAAAGCGCAGGATATGCCGGCCAAAGCTGGAGGTACCAGTTGGACGCCCGCCGGTACTCATCTTCCGCAAAATGTGGGCAATGAGCCGTTCGAGTTGATCCTCGTGGAGCTGAAGAAGTAAGCGTTAAGCCGCATTGGGACAGAGACTCCGCGGCGGGCCGGTAATTCCGCCTGAGTAGACGTGTGTCTGCTCCAGGAATTGAGACTCGGTCGCTGCTCGCGCCGCCGGATTGCCGCTGACAGCGCCCAAGCTGTATTTTGGAGCGGAGCCACACACTATGCATCAGATCTCGCTGATCATCCTGAGCGCGTTTCTTCTGTCGCCGGTCGCCACATGCCAGCCACACCGTTCGCCGGACGCAATCCTTCAGGAGATCCGGTCGCACAAAGAAGGCCTGGCCGTCTGGTGGATGGGCAACTCAGGATGGCTCATCAAGTCGAATGGCGTGCTCATCGGAACTGATCTGGACCTTGAGCCCGCGGGAAAAATCCAGCCGCCGCCGGTGACCTCGGAAGGGCTCGCCGGACTACTCGACGTCGCGTTTGTCACGCACCACCACGGCGATCATTTCAACCAGCCCACCTTACAGGCGCTGGCACGCGGCCGGTGCAAGTTTGTGCTGCCGCGCACGTGTGCAAAGAGCGCATCCGGCCTGGGGATCGGGGAGGAGCGCATCGTCGTTCCCGAGCCCGGCCGCCCATTCGAGATCAGTGGTATTCGCGTCGAACCGATACACGCGATTCACGGTAACCAGGACTTCACCGTCCTCACGCGGGAGCCGGACTTCGTGGATTCAATCGCGCACAACTGCGGGTACGTCTTCAACATCGGCGGTAAGCGAGTGCTCCAGCCCGGAGACTCGGTGCTGACCGAAGAGCATTTGGCGCTCAAGAGTATCGATATCCTGTTCGTCTCACCCACGGTGCACAATATGCACATCGATCGATCCGAGATACTCATCAACCGGCTGGAGCCCGCTTACATTTTTCCGCAGCATTTCGAAACCTACCGGCAAACGGACGACAATGCCTTCTGGACTCGCGGCTACCCCGACGAGCTGAAGCTTCGGCTCTCGCGCGAACTACAAAGCCGCTACCACAAGCTCAAACAAGGGGAGAGATTCGTCATCCGATAAGTGCAGTATCGTACGACTTACGCCTTCTTCCACTTCCCTCGCGTGAAGTCCGGAAACGCCACCGGCGCACTCCCCTTCGCCACTGACATCTCACTCAGCGGCCCGGGCGCGCTCCACGCCGCCGCATCGTAGACGTCCATGTCCGGGATCGTCCCTTCCTTCATGTTCTGGATCAGGCGGTAGCACTCGATGAAATCCATGCCGCCATGCCCGCCGAGCTTGCGGGCGGTCTCGCCGAGTTCCTTCCAGTACTTGTGCTCGTACTCCGCCTTGAAGCCGTCGATGGAGGCGAACTCATGATTGCCCATGCTGTCCAGGTAAATGCGCGGCGGATAGTCGCGAAAGATACCCTTGGTGCCGGCAATCAGGTTGATGCGGTCGTACGGTTGCGGGCTGCTGACGTCGTGCTCCAGCGTGATGAGCCGGCCCTTCGCCGTCTTGATCAGGCTGACGTTCATGTCGCCGCAGCGATAGACCTCCTTGCGGGTCGGGTGGTCCGCGGGCATGTTCTTATCGCGGAACGCGGCCATGGAAAGGGCGGGCGAACTCATCGAGACCATGTACTCGAACTTGTCGCCGCGGTTGATGTTCATGTAATTGGCCACCGGACCCAGGCCGTGCGTCGGATACAGGTTGCCGTTGCGGTTCAGATGCTCGAAGCGGCGCCACAGAGCCTCGCCGCGGCCGGAGAACAGTTCGCGCCGCAGGTCGTGGTTATACGCGCAGGCGCCGTGCGTCAGGTCTCCGAACACGCCGGCGCGGACCATGTTGAGCATCATCAGCTCGTTGTATCCGTAGCAGCAGTTTTCGAGCATGGTGCAGTGCCGCCGGGTCTTCTCGGAGGTGTTCACCAGCTCCCAGCATTCGTCGATACTGACGGCCGCGGGCACCTCCACCGCGACGTGCTTGCCCTGCTTCATGGCATCGACGGCCATGGGGACGTGCCACTTCCACGGGGTCGCGACCACGATCAGGTCGATATCGTCGCGCCGCGACAGTTCCTCGAAACCGCGGTCGCCCTTGGAGTAGAATGCCGGCGGCGCCGCCTGCCCCAGTTTCTCGATTACCGCCTGCGCGCGCGGCAGCCTCTCCGGGTTGATGTCGCACAACGCCTTGACCTGGACCCCATCCACGGCGGCGAAATTCCGGAGCAGCCCAGTGCCGCGGCCGCCCAGCCCGATGAAGCCCATCCGCACCGTCTTGCGCGCGTCGAACTTCACTCCGGACACGTTCTCGGCCTGCGCGGCGGGCGTCAACCCGGCGCTGACCGCAGCAAAAGAAGCAAGCCGCAGCACGTCGCGGCGCGAGGACTTCGTAGCATCGTTCATAGTGACCCTCGCGTTGATTGTATACCGCGGACGCGCCGCTGCACCGCTCGTCTACACGCGGAAAGATGTCCCGAAAGTGACGATAAGCTGGCGATTGCGGGTTTCAATCCGACATCAGGAAGATGAGCGGGCGAACATCCTCCTCCGGTGTGAAGTCCCAATAGCGAAGCAGGATGGTGTAGACCATCAGGCCGGTTTCGCCCTCGCCCAGCAGGAAGAACCGCAACGCCTGCGTCATTAAGGGCTGGCGGGTGAGCCCGATAAAGACGGCGATCGGGTCCATCAGTTCGCTGATATAAGCGATTGTGTTGGCGATTGCGATCGCTCCCGAAACATGGATCACGTAGTCCTCGCCGCTACGACGCACTTCCACCTTGAGCGGCGCGACGAACTCACTCCGGTTGTCGATGAGGAAAACGTGAAGGAAAGCCAGAGGTCCACGAACCTGGTAGTGGCGGCGGATCTCCTCGGCCTTACGTTGGCGGGCAGCGTCGGTCGCCGTCTTGATTGGAACAAGGTTGACCTTCTTGCCGCAAATTCCGCCCCAGATACTCTGCGACTCCGCGTCGCAGAAGCTGATCGCAGAGACCCGAAGCTCCGTTGCCCGGACGTAGCGGCTCACCCCGCCGATCGTTATCGTCAGAAGGACGAAGCCGGCAGCGATCAGAATGCCGTCGGGGCGTTCCACGACGTTGCCCAGAAGCGCGTAAAGGAAAACGCCGGAAATGAGCCAGCAATACAGGCTCCAGATGCGTTCTCTTTCGCGCCAAAGGGTTAGCGCGGCCGCGAAAGCTCCGGACAGCATCAGGCCAAGGACGCCAGTGGCGTACGCGCCTGCCTGCGACTCAACCTCGGCGTTGAATGCGACGGTGACGATCACGGTCAGAGTAAACAGAACCAACACCAGGGGCCGCGGAAAGGCGACCCAAAGCGGGGCCATCCCAAACCGGGGGAGATACCTGGGGATCAGGTGCAACATCCCGACCATGGCCGAAGCTCCGGCGAACCACAGGATCAGAATCGTTGCGAAATCGTATACCGATCCGAAGCCTGGCCCGAGGTGCCTGTGCGCGAGATACGCAATGGCTCGGCCGCTGGCCGGTCCGCCTTCGTTATAGGCTTCAGGCGGAATCAACAGCGTGGTGGCGAAGCTCGAAAGAATCAGCATGCCGCTCATGATCACCGCGGCCGCGGCCAGCAGCTTACGAGTATTGCGCACGCGGCCGTGCGGTACGGTGCTGTCTGCATCTTTCTCGTCGCCCCGGATCAGGGGCATAACCGAAACGCCCGTCTCAAACCCGCTCAACCCGAGCGCAAGGCGTGGGAAGACGATCGCCGAGGCGGCCAGTATGCTCGTCCAGTCGCCGCGAGCACTCAGGGCAGCTTTCCAGCCGTCGATGAGTTCGGGTTCCGCAGCGATCACCAGGAGGCAGCGGGTCAGTACGACGGCGTTCAGAATAAGGTACGGCACCGCAACGAACGTGGCTAGCCCGATCGCCTCATTGAATCCCCGCAGGAATAACGCGGCCAGGGCGGCCAACAGGACGATCGTCACCATCAAGCGCGAATCGCCGAGAACGGGATTTAGAAACGGATTCTCAATCGCATGCAGGGCCGCATCTGCCGCAGACAACGTCATGGTGATCACGAAGCCGGTCGCGGCAAATCCGAGCAGCGCGAGAACCAACAGCTTCCCGCCCCATCCCTCGAAGACGTTCTCCAGCATCGCGATTGACCCCAGCCCGACGAAGGACCGGCCTGCCACCTGCGCGTACGTAGGCAGAGCGCACAACAGGGTAACTGCCACAAGGATGGTGGTCGCCACCGGTGAGAGTGCGCCGGCGGCAAGCAGGGCAATGCCCGGCTGATAACCGAGAGTGGAGAAGTAGTCGACCCCCGTGAGCCACAGAACGAGGTACCACGGATGAGTGCCGGCGTTGGCCTCGAGTCTATCGAGGCGATGCCCATGGAAAACCCAGCGGGAGAACGGATTGCGGTGTTTCCTGAGCCCGAATGGCAGAAGCGGGAGGAAGGCGCCGCCGGATTGTGCGGTGAGGCCGTCGCGCGTGTCGGCCATGTCTTCTCTCAGTATCCAACGACCGCTGCGGTTTTCCAGTGTTTCAGTCGATCAGGTCCTGGTTTCGCCTCGAAGCTGGCGTCTCAGTGAGGGGGACATATGCATCGTCAGGAGAGTCTCCGGGATGCGTGTCCCGGAGACTCCCTGAAACTTCTCAATCGCGCGAAAGCGCGCCGTCGGCGCACTCGCGATCGCTGCGCGGAAATGCGCGTTAGCTCACAAGCCCTTGAACTTCCACCCGCTGCGGTACTTGCGCCGGATGTACCGGTTCGCTTCCCGGACGTTCTCGAACTTCATCTTCGCCGCGTTCCATTCGAGCGTGGTCTTCGGGAAGCGCGTCGCCACCGGACCGAGCAGCACCACTTCCGTCAAGGGCGCCGAATAGTCGAAAGCCGTCGAGGCCTTCGCGGTCCCCAGAACCGCATCCACAAACTGGAAGTAGTGGTTCGCCGGCTCCAGCACGGGCACAGAGAAATCTTTGAATTGCTCCTGCGGCAGCAGTACAGGTTTGCCGATATGAGGCAGGAGCATCACGCCGTTTGTTCCGATGAAAATCGAACCCTGCCCCGGCATTCTTACGTTTCCAATCAACGCCTTCACTTCGGCCGGCGGCCGTTCGTCGCCGTCATACCATGTGACGTTCACGGTCTTCTCCGCAGTGAACGGCGTACCCGGGAACACATAGCGAATCACCGCATTGACAGCCCAGTTGTGCTCCGTGGGCGCGGGCCCTTCCGAGCGCACCGACAGCGGCGCGGTCAACTGCAGCGCGTCGAACACGGGATCGTAGATGTGGCACCCCATGTCGCCGAACGTTCCCGTGCCGAAGTCGATTCGCTTGCGCCAATCGGCCGGGTGATAGTATCTGGCGAGATATGGCCGGGCGGCAGCGGTTCCCAGCCACTCGTCCCAGTTCAGAGTGGCGGGCACCGGATCCTGCCGGTCCGGCACGGGCGTCAGGTCACCCCACTTCTTTTCACTCCACGCGTGAACCTCTTTCACCTTGCCGATAGCTCCGGTGCGCACGAGTTGAACCGCCGTCTGGTATTCGGCACTCGAATGGATCTGGATACCCATCTGGGTTACCAGCTTCTTCTTGCGCGCGGTCTCCTGTAGCTTCCGGGCTTCGTAGATGTCGTGAGTGAGCGGTTTCTGCACATAGACATGCAGGCCGCGCTGCATCGCCGACATCGCGATGGGCGCGTGCATGTGATCGGGCGTTCCCACGCAGGCGATGTCGAGGTTCTTATGCTCCTGCTCGAGCATCGCTCGCCAGTCCTGGTGCAGTTTGGCCTCGGGATACTGCGCCTTGACGCGGGCGAATTGCGCGGTGTCCACGTCCGCAACGCAGGCGAGCTTCACCCTCTTGTGCCGGGCAATCCCGTGGAGGGTGAAAAACGCCATGTTGCCAGCGCCAAAGCTGGCAAGCCGCACTTGATCGCTGGGCGGGGCCGAGATCAGGTTGCGGACGAAGAAAGGCGCAGCGACGCCCGCGGCGCCCGCCTGTTTCAGGAACGTTCGACGATTAGTCTGTTGATTATTGTCCATGGCAGAAACCACATTTTTGCAAACGCAGAAATCACATTCTTGCAAATCCCGGTCACCAGCGGGTTTCCGTATCTCTGTCCTCGTATTTAGCAACGCGAACCCAGCCGCGCCCCGCAGGTAAGCAGCCGCGCTAGTCTTTCGGCGGATCGCTCTGCTTCTTGCGCCCGAAAGGCAGCACTCTGCGCAGTGCGCGGATCACCGGGTGACGCTGCTTCGGCTTCTCGACCGCGGGAGGAAGCGGCGCTGGAGCCGTATCCTCCACGTTTGCGATATCAGGAACCGAGGCGGACTCCGCGGCGGCCGCGGGAATGATGGGGGGTGCCGGGACGATGCGGGCCGGAGCCGGACTGTCGAACGGCGCCACCGCTTCGGCTTCCGCTCCCGGCAGGGCGCTCTTCGACCCGCGTCTCGCCCCTGCCGGCCTTGGCGGCGGGGCGGCTGCGGGTGCCTTGGGCGCGGCTGCGGGCTCGATTTCTTTGCTTTCAAACGCTTCAGAGCCTGAGGCGCCCGGTACCGCATCGGGCAGCGTCGGTGCGGCGGAAAGCTCGAGCGGTATGATCCCCGCCGCCGGGCTGGGCCTCTCGATGTTCACGGGCAGCGGCGCGCTTTGAGCGCTTTGTGGTGGACGGCCGAGCCAGATCGCCATCGCCGCCATTGCCGCGATCGCAACCAGGAGGCCCGCGGCGAGATGCGCGGTCCGCTTGCCTGCCGCCGAGCGCAGCCGCGAAATAAGCGGCTCGCGGTATCGCATTCCCTTGCGAGCCGCCGCGAGGGCGACTCTCAAATCAGCCGCCAATTGGAAGCGCGCGGCCGGGTCCTTCTCGAGCGCGCGCATCACCACGGAATTCAGTTCGGCGCCAATCTCCGGATTCCGCTCGATCGCCGGCTTCGGCCGCGCCTCGGCGATATGGGCTTGCATGATGTCAAATGCCGACTCGCCCTCGTACGGCCGCACGCCGGTCAGGAGTTCATAAAGGACCACTCCCGCCGAATAAAGATCGGCGCGCTCGTCCGGCTCCGTCGCGCCCCGGATCTGCTCTGGAGCGGCGTAGTAGGCCGAGCCGATAAACGCGCCGCTCTCGGTGAGTTTGGCGTCGCGAACGGAGCGAGCCACACCGAAGTCTGTCAGCTTCAGCGCGCCTTCGCGCGTGATCATCATGTTCTTCGGGGTGACGTCCCGATGGATGATACCGCGCCCATGGGCGTAACTTAAGGCTTCGAGAAGCTGGAGCACCCAGTCGATTGTACGGTCGAGTGGCGGCCGGCCGCGTGCGATGATCGCGGCCAGCGGTTCGCCATCTACCAACTCCATGACGAGCACAAGGTCGCCCTCGGCCCAGAACGCGTTGTGGACGGACGCGATGTTCGGATGGCTGAGGCCGGCCTGAACCTGGATCTCGCGAAGAAACCGCTGGTCTTCGCCCGCTCCGACAGGGCGCCCGCGCGCCGCCACTTTCAGGGCTTCGACGCGCCGGGTGATGGTATGCTCGACCCCGTAGACCGAACCCATCCCGCCTTGGCCGAGGATGCCGCTAATGCGGTACGGCCCGATCGACTGGCCAATCTCGAAATTCATGTCACGAGTTGCCTGTAAATAGCCACGCGGCAAGGATTACGAGCACAAGTGCGGCTGTCGCGGAGCCGTAGATGACGGTCTCGCGGGAACCCCATGCGCGGTCAGGCGGAGCGGAGAAAATGATTCCGTCCTCCGGCTGGTGAGGCCTGGACGCAGGACCCGCCGTCCCAATTGGCGCTGGACCGGATCCCGCCGGCAAGCTCACGGGAGACTCGGTCGGACTAGAACCAGGCCCCGATGGAATCGCCGGGCTAGCAATGGG
>DATMXS010000489.1:0-9480 GCA_035561355.1 Bryobacteraceae bacterium
ACCAAGGGCCGACCGCCGGTTTCGGGGGCGGACCCAGCGTGGCGCCGGTACCAAAGCAAGTCCTCGAGGGAATCTATGGCCAGCGCCAGTCCGCACCGACGTTTGGCGGCGGCCGCCAGGGCGGCATGAACTTCGGCGGCGGAGGGATCGCCGGCGTCGCGAGCAAGTCCGAAGAAGCGGGAATCAAGCTTTATAACGAGCGGAGTAAGTACAAGGAATGGGAGTTCCTGTACGACCCGCGCAAGGACGGCACCAGCCCGATGGGCCAGCAGAGGGGCGGCATGCAGGGCGGCATTCCTGGGGCGCCCGGGTCGTCAACCGGCACGGGAAGCCGTAGCGGGGGAACTGGGTTTGGCGGTGGAAGCGGCAGCAATAACAACCCTTTGTTCACCCCGTCCAATCCCCGGAAATAGACTCTTCGGATGGCGGCCGCCCGGAGGCATTACGGACGGCCGCGCGGGCGCTACGCTATCGGACGAAACCGCGCATTGGTCGCGGGCTGATCCTTGCCGCGGATGCCGGGACTGCTGCCGGCTGGATGACCTCGAATGCCGTCACGGCCGAGTAGTCGCGGTTGCTTTGGCCGGACGTAATCCAACCCTCCAGCGTATAACGGCCCGGCTGATCCAGCGCCTTCGCCAGCGGGATCTCGAATCGCCACGTCGCTTCGCCTTCAATCGTGCGTTCGTGCAGCGCCTGAAGAAACGCCTTATCCGAGGACCACACATAAATTGTGTCTCCCTTCGGATCCTTCAGCACGGCATCGAACTCCTGTGACGAGTTGAACTTCAATGTCACCGGCGCTCCGGACACGATCAACTTGAGAGTCGCAGCGATCTTCTTTTCCTCAATCGATTGCAGCGAAACCCGGAAGGCGGTGCTCGGCTTCGCAGCTAGGCTGAGGCCGCCCACCCGTGCATCCACTAACTCGTAGACGCGCGGCCCGGCGATGGTGGTCACCTCGCGGCGGACCATGCCGATATTCTCGAGAAACTCCTCGGACACAACACCGGCGTCGGCGCATGAGAAGGTCCGGTATCGCACGACAAGCGTCGAACCGTGGTGTCCAGCCGGTCCTTCGTAGCGTTCCTTGTTTCGGAAGGGTTGGCCTTCCTGTTCGCAAGTGCGCAGCGGCGCTTCGAACCACGCGCCGTCCACCAGGGCGAACAGCGTCAAGAGGACATCGCGTTCGCGTTCTTCGTCACGATAATACAGGGCGTCGTCGATGACTCGCGCCCAAACGGGCTCTTTCACGTAGCCTGTTAGCCGGTAATAAACCTCACCTCCGATGACGGCAGGCGTCGTCCCGACTGAAATCGTAAATGTTTCGTTCCCGCCTGCCTGGCGGTACGTCCATGAATTTCCTGGTTCGAGTGGCAGGAAGTCAGCGGCCGGCATCGCGGCACAGAGCGAGAGCAGTAGCGTCAGGGTTCTCATGGCCCCTCCTCGACTATATACGCGTAAGAACCCAAAAAGGGGAGCAAAAAATCGGAGCTCGCGACTTGATCTTAACCCTTGTTGCACGCGCGGCTCGCCGGCTACGTAAGTGCCGCACCTTGCGTCAGACGACTACCCTGACATAAGACTCGGGCCGCACCACGTGGGTGCGGCCCGAAAGGAGCACTTAGGTTCACTCGCAGCGGAAGAATCGATCTAGTCTCCGGATGCGCCGGCCAGAACGGCCTCGGTCGAATCCACCTTAACGGGCTCGGCCGGTATTCCGGCCGAACGCGTATCGCGCAGGTGCAGATAGCCGTAGATGGCCGCCGCGACCAGGGGCAGGATGCCTACAACGATGAAGATCGTATCCGGCAGCATGCGTAACCAGAGCAGCTTATTTACGATCGGCTGGTTGTAGAACTCGAAGGACCGTGCCCACCAGAAGCCGCGTTCGAAACTGGCTACGGCCTGCATCAGGCCGATAGGCACGAGTGTCATCGCGATCATGCCCATGAGGCCGATGTTCAGGCCCCAGAACCCGATCATGAGCCACTTCTCTTTCCAGTATTCCGGTTTGATGATGTTGCGCAGCGAGAACAACGCAAGCGCAATTGCGAGCATGCCGTACACGCCCATCAGCGCGCCGTGACCGTGAGCGGCCGTGAGGAATGAGCCGTGCTGGAAATAACTGACGAACGGCAGGTTGATCAGGAATCCAAGCACGCCCGCGCCGAAGAGATTCCAGAACGCCGTCGCGCACAGGAACCAGAACGCTGCCTTATACGGGAAGTCATGGCCGCCGGCCTTGATCACTTTGTATTGGCTGTACGCTTCCACCATCAGGAGCGAGAGCGGCACCACTTCGAGCGCCGAGAACACAGAGCCGAGTGCGAGCCAGGCCTCCGGCGCGCCGATCCAGTAGTAATGATGGCCCGTGCCGATGATGCCGCTTCCCAGCAGGATGATCAACTGGAAGTACAAGGCGCGCAGCGTCGAGGCAGCCGTCACCAGGCCCAGGCGAACCATCAGGAAGCCGATCACGACGACGGCGAACACCTCGAACATGCCTTCCACCCAGAGGTGGATCAGCCACCAGCGCCAGTAATCGGCCATGGTGATGTGGCTGTCCTTGCCGATCATCAGGGCGAAGCAATAGAAGACCGGGATTGCAGCCGCAGAGTAGAGCAGCAGGTGTGTCAGGCCGCCCTTATCGGTCTCCTGCTTGAGCGCGCCGCGCAGGCCGCGGTAGACGATGTACAGCCAGATACCCATGCCGCCGATCAGCAGGTACATCCACAGCCGGCCCAGTTCGAGATACTCCCAACCCTGCGTCCCGAGCCAGTACCAGTTCTCGCCGAGTAGCCCTTTCACGGAGAGATACTCACCGGCGAGCGAACCAACGACGACCAGCACCAGCGCTCCGAAGAGCACGTTGATTAACCCGAGCTGGCCGCGCGGTTCCTTCGGGTTCACCAGCGGCGCCGTGAAGATGCCCATCCCGAGCCACGCGGTGGCGATCCAGAAGATCGCGAGCTGCAGATGCCAGGTACGGGCGATGTTGAAAGGCAGCCATTCGGAGATCTGCAGGCCGAAGAAACTGGAGCCCTGCGCGTAATCGTGCGCCATCTTGCCGCCGAGCAGCGATTGCACCAGGAACAGCAGCAGCGCGATTACGAAATACTTCGCCGTCGCGCGCTGGGAAGCCGTGAGCGGCATCCGGGCGATGTCGAACTTGTAAGACGGGTTCGCCACGTCAGCCGGAGCAAGCTGGTAACGGTGGTGGAAGTAAAGGATCAGCCCGAGGAACCCGAGCAGCCCGGCAACGCTAACCGCCGACCACATCATCGCGCCCGATGTGGGGCCGTTTCCCGCTTCCCTGTCGAAGGGCCAGTTATTCGTGTAGGAGTGATTGGCCTCGGGACGCTTTGCGGCGGAGAGCCACGCCGTCCAGGTCACGAAAGCGGAGAACTGCTTCGTCGCCAAAGCGTGCTGTTCCGCGTTCAGGCCGCCTTCTCTGGCGGGCAGCAGTGCCCCTTTGTGCAGCGCGCGGGCGGCATCCCCAGCCTTGAACTGCTCGCCATAGCGGTCGACAATGCTGTTCCAGCCGATGGTCTGCGCCGCCGTAAACTGCAGAGAACCCGATGCGGCGTCGTACCGGTTGGTCCGGAGTTCCTGAGCGATTTCGGCGTCAATCGCGGCCTTTGGGCCGGTGCCCAGTTGCGCGTACCTGTTTCCGGACTTAACGCCCTGCATCGCCACAGTCATCCAGTGCAACGCCTCGGCCGTGTAATCCGGCCCCAGGTACGCGCCGTGCCCCAAGATCGAACCGTAATTCATCAGATCGCGTTTGCGGAAGAGTTCCTGTCCCTGCTGCACGTCCTGCGCAGTGAACAGCACCTTGCCGTCCGGCGCCAACACAGTCTCCGGGATCGGCGCGCGCGTCTTATACATAAAGAAGCCGCCGACCAACATTACGGTGAAGCCGAACAGCATCGTGATGAGGAGCCCGTGCTTCCAGAGCCCCGATTTCGGTTCATGCGCCAAAGCCATGATCCGAGATTAGGGCCGTGTGCTCCAGAATTCTGTGACGAGAGTCACACGTAGACCTCCTTCGCTCGCGCTCGTCGCTTGTGGATCGGTGGCAGGTCGTCAACCGGGACCGCTTTCGGGCTCCGCGATGGGCAGCTTTTTGAGTCCTGACTCCCTTGGAGATTTACAATCGTGGGAGGGGGGCAACTTGGCTAAAGGTCTGGTCCAGGTTCTCAACGATCTCATCTCTACCCTTCGCGACAGCGAAGAGGGGTTCGACAAGGCGGCTAAGGGCGCGCACTCGGACGATCTGCGGGGCACGTTCGATGCGATCTCGGTCAAGCGAGCCGCGTTTGCCGAGGAGCTTGGTGGCGAAGTGCAGCGTTTGGGAGGCGAACCCGCGCAGATGGGTCACGGCGGCGGGCCGCTTTCGGCGGGCTGGGTTGAACTGGAATCGCGTATCCGCCCGAAAAGCGACGCCGAGTTCATTGCCAACTGCCAGCGCGGTGAGGAAAACACAATCAAGCACTACGACCATGCTCTCTCGCAGGACGACCTTCCCGGAGACGTGCGTGCCATCATCGCGGGTCAGCGAAGCAGCATTGAGGAGACCGTCGAGCAGTTGCGCCGGCTCGAGCGGGTACAACGGGCCGGATAATCGCTGGTAAGCGTGCTGTGGCCTGATGGCGGATGTTAGGATTGGCGCGTGACTGCGGAAGAATTGGAACTCGCGTGGCTACGGATGTGCAAGCAGGGCGAGTTCATCCCCGAGCGCGTCGCGAAGGACTTCATCAAGCAACTCCGGCGCACTCGCAACAAGGCGGCAGTAGAGGCGGGCCTGTACGGCTTCACAAAAGCGAAATGCCCGCGCTGCGGAGAGCGAGGGCATTTTCGTGTCGGAGCGATGGGAAAACTTAATCATCCAGGCTGCGCGGCGTGGCGCATGCACCCGGCCGAGTTCGCCGTCCACATGCTTACGGAGAAGCTCGCCGGCCCTCCGCCTGAATTCGCACAGCCTCCGCAACCGCCGCCGCAGCCAAAACACACGGGGCCGGTTTGCGGAGCATGCGGCGAACCATTCCCTGAAGACCGGCCGTTCTGCCCGCGCTGCGGCCGACGGCGCATGACCTGAGGGAGCGGGCGGACTAATCGCCCGCCGCTTCCACTGCGTCCCTCGCGTGGGCCGGTATGCTGCGGCCCCACCAGCGTCCCATCCGTTCGCCCAGGTCGTCGAGATACGTATAAACCACCGGGACCACGATGAGCGTCAGCAGCGTCGAGGTGATCAGTCCACCCACCACAGCCCGTGCCATCGGCGCGCGGAACTCGGCGCCCGCCCCCCACTCGAAGACCAGCGGCAGCATGCCGAAGATCATCGCCAGCGTGGTCATGATGATCGGCCGCAATCTCACCTTGGCCGCTTCGATAACCGCCTGGATACGCGGAACCCCCGCGCGCCGCTGCACGTTCGCGAAGTCCACCAGAAGGATGGCGTTCTTCGTCACCAGGCCCATCAGCAGGATGACCCCGATCATGGACATCATGTTCAGCGTGTCTCCGACCATATACAGCATCACCGCCACGCCGATCAACGACAGGGGCAGCGACAGCATGATCGCGAACGGCTGAAGGAAGCTGCGGAACTGGGACGCCAGGATCGCGTAGATCAGAATCACCGCTAACAGCAGGGACTGTATGACGAAGCCGAAGCTCTCCATCATGTCCTCATACTCGCCGGTAGAATCGATCTGGTAGCCAGCCGGGACCGCGAGTGTCGCCACCTTCGCCTGAATGTCCGCCATCACCTCGCCGAGCGAACGGCCTTGCGTGTTTGCGCCGATTCGGATCTCGCGGATCAGGTCGCGATGGCGAATGTTGGAGGGCGCCGCGCCGGATTCGAGATGCGCCACCTGGTTGAGCGGCACCAGGGACGTGCCACCGTGGCCGGGCAGATCGAGCGAAAGCAGATCGCCCTGCCGCTCCCGGTTGGCCGGATCCACCCGAAGCCGTACGTCATAGCTGTCGCCGTCCGGATCCTCGAATTTCGAAACGACGTCACCTGCGACCAGGCCGCGCACCGTGGACGCGACGGTTCCGAGGTCCAACCCGAGATCGCCCGCGGCGGTCCGGTTCACCGCAACGCGTACTTCAGGCCGCCGCTTCTCCTCACTGGTATCCACATCCACCGCACCGGGAACGCTCTTCACCGCCGCCAAAACGCGCTCACTGATGGGCCCGAGCCGCGCCAGATCCATACCGCGAACCGCGAGCTGCACCGGCTTGTTTTCGCCCGCGAATTCATCCGCGCTGCCCACCGAGGTCCGGAGGGCCGGAAAACGTTTCATCCTGTCGCGTATCTCAGCCTGGATGGCGCGGAAGTACGGCCGCGTTTCGCGCTCGGTCAGCTTGACGAAAATAGAGCCTTCGTTGATGGGCTTGCCTGCGCCGCCCATTGTCGTATACGTATACGCGATCCCGGGCGCCTTGCGGACCTCACGGATCAACTCACGGGCAATCTGCATCGAGCGATCAAGGCTGACGCCCGGATCCGCCTTGTAATTCACCCGGAACTGGCCCTCGTCGGCCTCAGGCATGAAGCCCGAACCGAGCTTTCCAAAGATGCTGAAGCTGGAGATTACGAGCAACGTGCCAAGCACGACCACCACCCAGCGGTGCCGCAGTGACCAGCCGAGCGCAGCGCCGAGCACTTCGCGAATTTCGTCCAGCTTGTCGTTCACCTTCTGGAGCCCGCGCCCGAACCACGAGCGCGGCATTGTGGGATCGGCGGCCGGATCGTACCAGCGCGAGGACATCATCGGGTCCACCGTAAAGCTGACGTACAGCGAGACGAGCACGGCGAAGCCAACCGTGATGCCGAACTGATAGAAGAAGCGCCCGATGATGCCACCCATGAAGGCGACGGGCACGAACACCGCGATGATCGTGAAGGTGGTGGCCATCACGGCGAGGCCGATTTCATTGGTCGCCTCGCGCGCCGCGGTGTAATGGTCCGCGCCCATATGCATGTGCCGGACAATGTTTTCGCGGACGACGATCGCGTCGTCGATCAGCAGGCCGATCGCGAGCGAAAGTCCCATGAGCGTCAATATGTTCAACGTGAAATTGAGCGCGCTCATGATGATGAACGTGCTGATGACGGAGATGGGCAGCGCCATTCCGGTGATCACCGTGCTCCGCCAGGAGTTCAGGAAGAAGAACACGATGAGCACGGTGAGGAACGCGCCAATCACCAGCGTCATCTTCACGTCTTCCACCGAATCGCGGATGAACACCGAACTGTCCACCACCGGCCGCAGCCGGATGTGTTTCGGAAGCTCTGCGTTGATCTGATCGATCGCTTTGTAGACGCCGTCGGCCACCTCGATCGTGTTCGACCCCGACTGCTTCACAATGTCGAGCGACAGGCCCGAATTCTCGTCCATCAGCGATGCACTGCGCCGCTCCTCAATGCCATCCACGATGCGCGCGACCTCGGGCAGATAAATCGGCCGGCCATTGCGCGTCGCGATGATCAGGTCACGGAAGTCATCCACCGACTTGTACTTGCCTGCAACGCGAACCAGCGGCTCGTTCGCACCGGCTTCCAGTTTGCCTGCCGGAAGGTCGATGTTCTCGCGCTGGAGCGCGCCGGACACATGAGCGTAAGTGAGCCCGAGCCCGCGCAGCTTATCGGGATCGACAAAAATCTGGATTTCGCGTCGCGCCAAGCCGACGAGCGTCACCTGCCCTACGCCCTGCACCGTCTCCAATCGCTTCTTGATGACCTTCTCCGCGAGTGACGAGAGCGTCTTGATATCGGCGGTCTTGCTCTCGACCGCCACCGCGACAATCGGCATCGCGTTGAAGTCGATCCGCTGAAGGACCGGTTCCTCCATGTCCTGCGGAAAATCGGCCCGGATCGCGTTGATTTTCGCCTGCGCGTCCTGTTGTGCGATGTGGATATTCGTACCCAGCCGGAATTCCGCCACAACGGCCGAAAGGCCCTCCGTCGTGGTGGATTGGATGTGGCGGATACCCGAAATCGTGTTCATCGCCTCTTCGATCCGCTTCGTCACCTCGCGCTCAACCGTCTCGGGCGAGGCGCCGGGATACACGGTTTGGACCGTGAGCACCGGGATCTCGACGTCCGGCATGAGGTCCACGCTGAGGCGTTGGTAAGAATAGATGCCGAGCGTGACGAGCGACACCGAGAGCATCGTCGCCAGTACGGGTTGCTTGATAGACAGATCGCTCAGGAACATCGCGCCCTACTTTCCCGCCTGGTTCGCGGCGACAATTTCGGGTTGCACCCGGACGCCCTCAGCCAGTTCGATGGACTGGCCTGCAATGATTACGTCGCCCGGCTTCAGTCCCTCGAGAATCTCTAGGGTCGAATCGCGTTCGCGGCCGATTTGCACGGCCCGCCTTGCCGCCTTACCGTTCTCCACTGCAAAGACATAAGAGTTCTTCGAGCTGCGGTCATCGCGGTACACGGCGGCCCCGGGGATCAGAATGGCTTCCCTTTCAATGCCGGTGAGAATCTCGCCTTGGGCGAACATACCGGCCTTCAGCTTGCGCGCCGAGTTGTCCACGCGGATCCGCACCTTCGCCGAGCGCGTGTCAGCCTGAACGGCCGGGTTCACCTCGATCACGCGGCCCTCGAACTTCTGAGCCGGGAAGGCGTTCACCGTGAACATCACCCTCTGACCCTGTGCGATCGTGCCCAGATCGGCCGTCGGCACCATCGCTTCAAGTTCGAGCCGGCTGTTATCTACTACCGCGAACACAGCAGTGGGAGGCTCGACATATGCGCCCACGGTGACCATTTTCGATTGAATCTCGCCCGCAATCGGAGCGCGCACGACGGAATCGGCCACCATCTTTTTCGCCTGGTCGAGTTGGGAGCGGGCCTGATCGAGCTGGGCTGATGCCAGGGCCGCCTGCGCCCGCGAGTCGCGCTCGGCGAGTTCCGCGGCTTTGAGGTCGCGATCGGTGATGCCCCCGGATTTCAGGAGGTTCTGCGCCCGGATATACTCCGCCCGGCTGTGGCTTTCGCCGACCTTGGCTCGTTCCAGCGATGCTTCCGCAACCTGGATAGCCGTCTCTACCTGCCGAAGCGCGATCTTCTCGTGGGAATCGTCAACCCAGACGACGCTCTCTTCGGCGGCTACCCGGTCGCCTTCCTCCTTAGCAAACTTGAGCACCTGGCCAGTCGTTTCGGCTTTCACTGTGACCATCGCCGGCGAGACGAGCGTGCCCGTGATCGAGATTATGGCGGTAAACTGCTGCGTCCCCACGCGGAGCGCTGCGGCGCGGACCGGAGGCGCCTCGCCTGCGTGTGCGGTGGCCGGGACCTGTTCTTTCTTTCCGCAGCCGGCCAGGAGTGCTGCCGCGAGGACGGGGATCAGAATTTTGGATGACATGAGAATTACTCCCAGGGGGTGCGGCCCATCGCCCAGCGCAGGTTCGCACGGGCCACGGAATAGTCGTGGAGGCCACGGAGAAGATTGG
>DATMXS010000490.1:0-3087 GCA_035561355.1 Bryobacteraceae bacterium
GTGTTTTCGGCTGCGATTGCCAAAAACGAGATCCGACCTGTCGACGCAGAATTGGCAGCGCTCACGGTATCAGATCTTATGCGAGGCGTAATGGAACGGCGGCTGCTGGGGTGGTGGAGGCCGGGTTGTTCGGGAGACGCGCGCTTCGCGCTCGATTTGATGTGCCGGGCACTTCAAGTGGAGTAACGCTTGCAAGGAGTTCGAGTAGCACGATGAGCGATTATTCTAATCCATATCTTCGCCTCCGCCAAGCCATTGTCATTTGATCGCCTTGGTCGCGACTTGGTCTGCTCAATCCGCAGCTTTTCCAGCAGAGTCGCAACCGTGTGATTGATGAATTCGCTGCCATAATACCTGCACAATCAAATGCGTGCTTGTTGCTGAAAACAGCCCTTACGACTGCGCTTCCAATTTGGTAGGATTCGATCACCCGAGCGGGGGATACGGCAACGCTGGGAAGCGACCGGAGCATCGACTCGGGAGCCGGAATGCGTCTGGACACGAGCTTGCTCGTGTCCAGCGCGGCCATTCTGGCGCAACAGCGATAAATCCCAGGGGCATGGGGACGGAGTCCCCATCTTTGGTAAACGCCCGAACCTCGCGCCAAACGCAAGTGCGGGGTCAACCACTTACGACCCGCGCATCCTTGGAGAAGGCAGTTCATCCGAAGGAGGCGAATCGCAATGGTTGCCCACGTGAAGAGTACAGCAGAAGTAAACCTGGTTGCAATCGACATTGCCAAGCAGTGGAATGTCGTCCTGGTCCAGGAAGCTCGAGGTGGCCGGCGTACTTTTAAGGTGGCGAATAATCGGGCTGACCATGACCAGTTGGTTAAATACCTGAAGAGCTTGGCTGGCACGATCCGTGTTGGTTTCGAGCCGACGGGCGACTTTCATCGTCCACTGGCCTATAGACTGGCAACAGAAGGGTTTGCGGTTCAGTCGATATCTTCGGTGGCACTCGCGCGAATGCGTGAGGCCCGCTTCGGCACATGGGATAAGAACGACCCTAAGGATGCGCAGGTCATGCTCTACATGCTCGGTCAAGGCATGGTCCAGACCTACTACGATGCGCTTGCTGCCGGAACGAATGACATCCAGGAACTCGCCAATACGTACTTTCAAGTCACTCTTGCGCGTACTCGACTCCAGCACAGCCTGTTGATGCACTACATCCCGCTGTACTTCCCTGAGTTCAGCCGGTACTGGGTATGCACGAGGACAGCGTGGTTCATTCGGTTTCTCCTCAGGTTCCCAACAGCGGCGGCCGTTCGAGAACTGAGCTTCGAAGCCTTCCGGGATGAGGCATGGGATCTTGTCGGCAGAAAAGTCGAGAAACGCAAGAAAGTCGCCGAGATGTATGCCCTCGCCGGCGACTCGATCGGCCTTCCGGTGCCGTTGGACTCACCTGCCATCGAGATGTTCCGATTGCAGCTATCGCGGTACCAGAAGCTAACGGAAGAACGGAGGCAGATTGAGGATCGTGCGACGGAGCTGCTAAGCGAGAACAAGGATTTCCAGCGTCTGCAGACATTGCCCGGCATCGGCCCGATCGTGGCTCTTACGATTCTTGCCGAAGCCGGCGATCTACGTCGTTTTGAGCATCACCGGCAATTCCTGAAGTACTGCGGGCTAGATCTATCCAAGAGTCAGTCCGGACAGAGTCGCGGTCGCGAGGAATTGTCCAAGCGTGGCAATAAGCGCCTCCGGATGGCACTCTGGATGGCTGCACTTGTTGCAATTCACAAGCGTGAGAACGCCTTTCGTGACAAATACGAGCGGTATCTGAGCGCTACTCCGCTCGATGCGGATCGCAAGCGTAAGGCGCTCACCGCCGTAGCAGCAAAAATGGCGAGGGTAGTGTATGCCGTAATTAAGACCGGCTTGGATTACGAACGCTACTTTGAGCAACGACTTCCCAGTGGATCGATCCCTCTCACACGGGCCGTTGAGGCGAATGCGACCTCGTAGATAATGTTCGGACCTTCCACTGGGCCCCTACGCTGTTTCAGGCGCTGTAAAGACTGCGCGTTGCTGCAGATCTTGTGTTCATTATGGTGAGCGGGGTCCCTCAACCGTGGAAGACCACTGCGGAGCTTTGCCACTCATGCGTTTTGGGCTAAACGTCGCAGCCGCGGCGACGGACAGGAGTTCTATGCCAACTGCTTGTACTTTCCACTTGAACTTAGCTCGTTATCCGAGCGGATGGCCCGCGGTAAACCCCGCTCCTTGAATAGCCGTTCAAAGGCCGTCATAGCGAGTGTTTCCGCATTGGACTCCATAGCCTCGCAGAGCAGCAGATACCGCGAAGCATAATCGGTGACCGTCAGCGGATAACAGTACCGCTTGTCGGCAAGCATGAACTCACCTTTGTAATCTGTGCACCAGAGATCGTTGGGACTCAATCCGTCAGACAACGAAGTCCCCTCGGTCCGTGTTCTGGGCCGGCTCATCCGCTTCACCAGTCCGTGACGATCCAGGACCGCGTGGATGGTGCTACAGGCGGGAACCTTCACCGCATGCGGCAGTCGACGTAAAAGACGCTCGCGGATCTTGCGTGCACCCCAATTCGGCTTCTCGCGTTTGGCGGCCACGATCGCTGCCTCCACCTGCTCTGGCAACTGGTTGGCATACCGAAACGGCCGACGGGTCCGATCTGTCAGTCCCTCCAGGCCGCACTCTTCATACCGCTCGAAGATCTTGTAACCGGTCTTCCGCGAGATGTTGAATTCCCGGCATAAAGACGCCATACTCTCGCCATCTTTGAGCCGGATCACAAACCGCATTCTTTCGTCTATCACAGAGCATTCCTTCCATGGCATCCTCAACCGCCCCCCCTCCGGAGGGGAAAAGTGTAACCCATGTGTCCGGAACGTTCTGTTACCTATGTCTCAGGCCGGTCAACCTGTGTTTTCTGCCGCTTCCAGCATCTCAATCCTTCTTGCTCCGAATGGCATAGCGCAAAGCGATCAGAACTGTATCACAACCGTTTCACTCGTTGTCTTCCGTATCAAAACGCTTCGTCGCTGCTGGTTCACCCGCGTATCCGGTTCAAGCGCGCCAAAGCTTCACGCTTCATCTGCAACTT
>DATMXS010000491.1:0-25872 GCA_035561355.1 Bryobacteraceae bacterium
ATCCGTATATGCGCTACTGCTTGCCTTATTTCAGCCGGTGCTTCCGCCGGAATATTTGCCGGCCTTGCGGGCCGTGAGCTTCGTGATTTCATTCCTCGTCCTTACGTACCTCATGGTGGTGCTGGGCGAAGTTGTCCCGAAAAACCTCGGCATCAAGAATGCCGAGCGGCTCGCAACTGCCGTTGCCCCTTTCCTGCTGGTTTTCCAGCGGATCAGCAACCCGTTCGTCTACGTGCTGGAGCGTTCATCATCGAAGGTCTCGCACATGTTGGGCGGTAACAGCGGCAACCAGGCGACCGCCCATTCGGTGGAGGAATTGAAACTCATCGCCTCATCCGTGCGCGCCGCGGGGCGTATGTCCGAGTTTGAGGAAGCCACGATGGACCGCGTGCTCGACCTTCCGCACATCTCGGTTCGCGAAGTGATGGTGTCGCGCAACGACGTCACCTATCTGTCCGTAGAAGCATCGCTCGATCATGTGGTCCGGACGTTCACTGAGACGCTGTATACCCGCTTGCCGGTCTACGAAGGCGATCCCGAGCACATCATCGGCATCCTGCACTTGAAGGATGTACTACCGCTTTGGCATCGCAGCCGCACGGCGAGACGGCTGAACCAGGCGCCGCCTCCGTTCCGGCTCAGGGCGCTGCTCAGGCGGCACCTCATCGTGCCCGAGAGCAAGCCGCTGAACCAGATGGTTGACGAGTTCCGGACTCACCACGCTCACATGGCCCTGGTCGTCAATGAGTGGGGAACCATCGTCGGACTGGTGACGCTGGAGGACGTGTTCGAACAGATCTTCGGCGAAATCGAGGATGAGCACGATGTCCGCCGTCCGCGACCGTCGCTGCAAAGCCCGGTGCTCGAACTGGAAGGCACGTTGATGATCCGCGATCTGGAGACGCAGTTCGGCATCGAACTGCCCACCAACGCAGGATTCGAAACGCTCGCGGGATACCTGCTGTTCCGCCTCGGGCGCATCCCGAAAACCGGCGAGTCAATCACGGACGAAGCGCGGCGCTTCACGATTCTCGAGATGGACCACAACCGGATCGCGCGTGTAAAGATCGAACGGCTGGAGGAACCCGCGGTTAGTGCGGACTCGCAGCAGGATTAGGCGAGCGCGCCAGCAGTTTCTCGACGTCCCTGCGGAGGGGCCCCACAGCCTTCGCGTAGATCATCTTGTACGCAGCGCACAGATAATCCAAATCCTCGAACTGCTGCCGTGGCCCGTGCCGCATCTTCGGGCAGCCGCCGTGACACAGCGATTGATACTCGCAGGCGCTGCACTCCGGGTGCCCGATCGTCTTCTTCGCGGCGAAGTTGAACCGCTTTTGGCGGCGCGAGATTTCGGACCAGGAATCGAGCGTCACATTGCCGAGCTTCCAGTCCTTCTCGACGAAAAAGTCGCAGGGGTAAACGTCGCCGTTGTACTCCACCACGCAGTAGCTGTCGCAGGTCTCGTGCATCGTGCAGGCGCCGGGCTTCTGGCCGGCGACGGCTTCGGCTAGATTATCGAAGAAACGCACGCGGACTTTGCGGCGGTCCGGCCACCATAGGTCGAAGGTCTCGCAAAGGAAGCGGCCGTACTGCTCGGGTGTGATTGTGAACGGGAGGGGGTTGCCGGCGGGATCGAATTCGGTGATCGGTATGTACTGGAGATACTCGATGCCGAGCTTCCGGAAGAACTGATAGACCTCCCGCGCGCGCCCGGCGTTGGCTTGGTTAACCACACACAGGACGTTAAACTCGACGCGGTTCTTCTGCATCGTCTCGATCGAGCGCATCACCTGCTTCCATGTGCCGTGACCGGCTTTGTTGAAGCGGTAGGCGTCGTGTATGTCCTCGGGGCCGTCGATTGAGATTCCGATGAGCCAGTTGTACTCGCGAAAGAAAGCGCACCACTCGTCGTCGATCAGCACGCCGTTGGTCTGCATTGAGTTGCTGACGTTCTGGCCGCCTCGGCCGAAGCGCTTCTGAAGCTCCACGAGCTTGCGGAAGAACGGCAGGCCGGCAAGAGTGGGCTCGCCGCCCTGAAACGCGAACACGCTGTTCGGGTACGAGTAGAACAGGAAGGTGTCCACCAGGCGCTCCAGCGTCTCTTCGGACATGATGCGCCCAGGCAGCGCCTTGTATGGATCCGCGTCCCGATCCAGGTAAAAACAATACGAGCAATCGAGGTTGCAGACCGCCGACGCGGGCTTGATCAGGAGGGAACCGATCCTCGGCGTGGCGCCGAGAACGGGGAAACTACCCATTTGCCGAGTTTAACACCCGGGGATGACTGCTCCGCGTGTTGGTATCATCTTGTACGTTATGAAAGGTGTCGTATTAGCGGGCGGAACCGGGAGCAGACTGTTTCCGCTGACCAAGATCACGAACAAACACCTGCTGCCGATCTACGACAAGCCGATGATCTTTTACCCGATCCAAACGCTAGTCGATGCGGGCCTGCGGGACATCATGATCGTTACCGGCGGCAGGAACGCCGGCGATTTTCTGCGCCTGCTAGGGAACGGGAAACAGTTTGGGCTGGCACACCTGAACTACGCCTATCAGGAAGGCGAGGGCGGCATCGCCGAGGCGCTCGCCCTGGCCGAGCACTTCGCCGACGGCGACTCGATCTGCGTCATCCTGGGCGACAATATCATCGAAGGCAGCCTGCGCGATGCTGTTGAAGCGTTTGCGAAGCAGGATCGCGGCGCACGCATCCTGCTCAAGAAAGTACCGGACGCGGAGCGGTTCGGCGTCGCGGAGATGGACGGCGATCGGATTGTGGGGATCGAGGAAAAGCCCGCGAAGCCAAAATCCGAGTACGCCGTGACCGGCATGTATCAGTACGATTCCACGGTGTTCAGCAAGATCAAGACACTGGTGCCATCGGAGCGGGGCGAACTCGAGATCACCGACGTCAACAACGCATACATCCGCGAAGGGACCATGGCATACTCCTTCCTGGACGGCTGGTGGACCGATGCTGGCACTTTCGAGTCCCTGCTGCGCGCGGGCAACCTCGTCGCGACCAGCCGCCGCAAGCTTGTAGAGTGCGCGGAAGGAGTCGTTCGATGACTGCCGCAGGACCCGCGGGCGATGCTCCCACGCAGATCGACGCCGGTTCCCTGCATTGCGGGAAAGGAATCGGCAGCGTCATCCAATCGCCGGATTCACCGCATTTAATCGACGGCGTGAAGGTGGTTCCGTTCGCGCTGTGGCCGGACGACCGCGGGTACTTTCTCGAAGTCATGCGCATGGGTCAGGGCGCGGTGGCCGGCTTCCCGGCCGAATCGATGCAGGTTTCCGCGGCATTGAGCTACCCCGGTACGATCAAGGCGTTTCATTACCACTTGAAGCAGACGGATTTCTGGTGCCCCGCGCAGGGCATGTTCCAGGTGGCGCTGGTGGATCTCAGGAAGGGCTCGCGCACCTATGGCGTGCGCAATACGTTTTACGTGGGTGCGCTGCGGCCGTGGGCGATGATGATTCCGCCGGGCGTCGGGCACGGCTATAAAATCATCGGCCAGTCCGCGGCGATGCTGGTATACGTGACCGACCGCACTTACGATCCAGCCGACGAGGGCCGCATCGCATTCAACGACGCGGGGATCGGCTATGACTGGGAGCTTCAGCACAAATGAGACTGTTCGTCACCGGCGGGGCCGGGTTCATCGGCTCGGCCTTCGTACGGCTGATGCTCGGCGGCGACGCCGTTCAAAACCTCACGGTTTACGACAAGCTGACGTACGCGGGTAACCTGGAGAACCTGGAGCCGGTTGCGTCTGATCCGAGGTTCCGCTTCGTCAAGGGCGACATCTGCGATCAGGCCCTGGTGCGAGCGACGCTCGAGGAGCACGCGCCCGACGCCATCGTCCACTTTGCGGCCGAGAGCCACGTGGACCGTAGCATCTTTGCCCCGGGGCCGGTCTTCGAGACGAACCTGCGCGGCACGTTCACGCTGCTCGAAGCGGCTCGCGCGATGAAGACCGCTCGCTTCGTCCACGTCTCCACCGATGAGGTGTACGGCAGCCTTCCCGCGCCACTCGAGGCAGACGAGAAGTACCCCCTCCAGCCGAGTAGCCCCTATTCGGCCTCCAAGGCGGGTTCGGACCTGCTGGCGCTCTCCTACTTCACCACGTACCGCACCCCGGTCCTGGTGACCCGTGCTTCCAACAACTACGGGCCGTACCATTTCCCGGAGAAGCTCATCCCGTTAATGATCTCGAACGCGCTGGAGGGCAAGCCGCTGCCTGTTTATGGCACCGGCATGAATGTGCGCGACTGGCTCTACGTCGAGGATCACTGCCGGGGCATAGCGGCGGTGCTCAAAAAGGGCCGCGAAGGGGAGATTTACAACATCAGCGGAAACCGCGCCCTGCCGAACATCGACGTGGTGCGGATGATTTTGGCGGCCACCGGCCGGGGCGAGGAACTCATCCAGTACGTCGTGGACCGTCCCGGGCACGACCTTCGCTACGCCCTTTCGAGCGAGAAGATCCTGCGCGAAACCGGCTGGCAGCCCCGCGTCGGCTTTGAAGACGGACTCGCCGCCACGGTGGAGTGGTACCGCCACAACCCGGGATGGGTTGCGCGTGTGAGGTCCGGCGCATACCAGTCCTACTACGACAGAAACTACTCGAACCGCACGGCCGAACTCGACCGGATCGGCCGGTAAGCCGATGCGAGTGGCGCTCGATGCCACGCCCTTGTCGCTCTCGACGGGCGGATTGCGGCGCTACGTCGAAGAACTGGCCCGCGCCCTACTCGCGACGTTCCCGGAAGACGCGTACCTGCTGGTTTCCGACCAGCCCTTCGAGACCGCCACGTCAATGGCGCGCGGCCGCCTGCCGGGTAACGCCCTGGAGCGGAAATGGTGGTCGTACGGGCTCCCGAGAGAACTGGCGCGGCGCCGCATCGATGTCTTCCACGGTACGAATTTCGAGGTACCCTGCGTGCCGCTGCGGCCATCCGTGATTACGGTGCACGACCTTTCACCCTGGCGAGATGAGCCGTGGCGTGCCGGGGGCGAGCGCGTTCGGAGGCGGACACCCTTCCTCGTTGGTCTTGGACTCGCGACTATGGTGATCACGGTGAGCGAGGCGATTCGCCGCGAGACGATCGAACGGTTCAGCGTTGCGCCGGAGCGCGTCGTGGCGGTTCCGCTGGCCGCTGCCCCGCATCTGAAGCCCGTGGAGTCGCCCCGCCAGCCTCCGTACTTTGCCTATGTAGGCTCTATTGAGCCTCGAAAGAACGTCGAGACGATTGTTGCGGCCTGGCGCGAAGTGCGCCGAAAAGCGCCGGTGGATTTAGTGGTCGCGGGGCCGGTGCGAGGCGTTGAGATTGAGCCCGAGCCGGGACTGAAACTGCTCGGCGAGGTTCCAGAGTCCGCACTTGCGCCGCTCTTCTCGGGCGCTGTCGCGTGCCTCTTCCCCTCGCTGTACGAAGGGTTCGGCCTCCCGGTGCTCGAGGCGATGCAGTGCGGAGCGCCGGTGATCGTGTCACGGGATCCGGCACTGACGGAGGTGGCGGAAGGCGGGGCGGTGCAGGTGGATGCGCGCGATGTGCGCGGGTGGGCCGATGCAATGTTTGCGGCCGTGTCCCGGCCGGAATGGCGCGCAGAATGGAGCGCGCTCGCGATGGCCCGCGCAAGGCAGTTTTCATGGGATGACACGGCGCGGAAGACGCGCGACGTGTATAGCGAAGCCATCCGGCGGCATCATGCGTAGCGCCCTGCTGCTCTGCCCGGAAGCGCCCTATCCGATGACGGGCGGCGGGTCCATCCGGACGGCGTCGCTGGCGCAGTACCTGGGTGAGCGGTACGCGCTCGACATCATCGCCTTTCGCGAACCGGATGCACCGGACCCGCGATCGGCCGTGCCTGCGGGCATCGCGCGGGACGTGCACGTCTTCCCGCTGCCGCGCCACGGCCGCGGGCGCCTGGCGCGCATCACGCGTAATACGCGCCGCCTGCTGCACGGGCGCCCGCCGCTGAATGATCGTTTCGGAGGCTTCGGCCCGGCTCTGGCAACGTGGCTCGACGGCCGCCGCTACGACATCGCCATCGTGGAGCACTTCTGGTGCGCGCCGTACGCTGAGCAAATGGCGGGGCATGCGGCGCGGCTCGTGCTGGATCTCCACAACATCGAATCCGTTCTGTACGCTGGTTCGGCGTCAGCGGAGCCCTTGCCGCTTTCGATCGCCATGCGGCGGTTTGCCGCGGCGTGTACACGGTTGGAGCGCCTTTGGCTGCCACGGTTCGACCTGCTACTGGTCACATCGGAGGCCGATGCCGAGCGCGTACGGCGTCTCGCACCCGGGGTCGATGTCGCAGTGTATCCGAACGCGCTGCCGTTCAGGGCGGAGCCCACATGCAGCGAGGAGGACGTTATCGCCTTTTCGGGAAATATGGAGTACCACCCGAACTCGGCCGCTGTCCGCTACTTCAGCCGCGAAATGTGGCCGGCCCTGCAGCGGGAGCATCCAGGGATTGTTTGGCGCCTCATCGGGAAGAACGATTGTGCGATAGCGCCCTACACCAAGGGCGATCCGAATATTCAGGTGAGCGGGGCGGTGGACGACGCCGTTGCTGCCCTCGCGGCCGCTCGTGTGGCAATCGTCCCGTTGCTCGCGGGCAGTGGAACCCGCCTGAAGATTCTCGAAGCCTGGGCAGCCGGGCGGGCGGTAGTTTCCACTAGCGTCGGTGCTGAGGGCCTGGGAGCACGCGATGGCGAGCACCTTATCATCGCGGACACGCCCGCCTCATTTGCGAGCGCTGTGGGCCGACTGCTCGCTTCGGCAGAAGACCGCCGGCGCATCGGCCGGGCGGGCCGGCGATTCTACGAGGAACGCTTCACCTGGGAGAGGGCGTGGAGCGAATTGAGCGCAGTAGGATTATGAGGCGTTTATACTGGAAACACCGGATGCGCTTTTCAGTAGATGCCCATGCGATTGGTCGCCACCTCACCGGGAATGAAGTCTACATCCGGAGTCTGCTGACCGCGTTTGAGGCCGTAGATCGAGAGTCCGAGTTCCTTGCATACCTGTCGGAACCCGAGGCGGCCGATTTAGTTCCGGCGCGCTTCGGGAAGCGGTGGGTATCTAGCAGCCCTTTTGTCCGCTTGGGTTTCCAGTTTGCATGGCAACTTCGGCGCGATCGGCCCGCGCTGCTGCACGTGCAATACACGGCGCCTGCCGGCTGCCCGGTTCCGGTAGTGGTCAGCCTGCACGACGTGAGCTTCGTGGAGCACCCGGAGTACTTCACACCGGCCCGCAGCCTCCAACTTCGCCTGACAGTTCGCAAAACGGTGAAACACGCGGCGAAGATCCTGACCGGCAGCGAGTTCTCACGCAACGCCATCGCAAGAGTCTACGGCCTGGACCCGGCCCGCATTTCGGTGGTCGCGAATGCGGCCGGTTCGCACTATCATCCCATCGCACGGGAAGCGGCGCTCGCGGCGGTCCGTCAGAGGTTCGAGATCCCCAGTCCCTTCATTCTGACCGTCGGTGACCTTCAGCCTCGCAAGAACCAGGTTGGGCTGATTCGCGCCTTTGACGACATGCTTGCCGCCAAGCCCACCCTGCCGCACCATTTGGTGCTCGCCGGCAAGGAGCAGTTCAACGCCTCCGCAGTGTTGCGCGCCGTGCAGCGCTCACCTTTCGCCGATCGCATTCACTTGACGGGGTTCGTGCCGGACGAAGTCCTGCCGCAGCTATACAACGCCTGCGAGTTCTTCGTCTTTCCTTCTTTCTACGAGGGGTTCGGGCTGCCCGTGCTGGAGGCGATGGCGTGCGGCCGCGCGGTCGCCTGCTCGAATTCATCGGCCGTTCATGAGGTCGCCGACGCCGCCGCGCTGCTCTTTGATCCGACATCGACGGAGCAGATGGCGCGCGCCATGACGGACCTCGCGGTGGAAAGCGAACTGCGCGCCCGGATGGAACGGCTTGGATTGCAGCGCGCCGCCCAGTTCAGTTGGAAGCGCACGGCGCAGCGCACACTCGAAATCTACAACGAGGTGGCGGAGCGGCCCCAAAGGGCCATGACATCCGCCGCGTCTCTCTGATGCGAATTCTTCTTACTGCACTGATTGCGTCCGCCGCGTGGGCCGGGCAGAATAAGCCCGCGGCTGCGCCCGTCCCGTTCGCGAACGAAACGCTGAGTTACACGATCAACTGGCCGAGTGGGTTGAGCCTTGGCGAGGGGCGCATGACGGCCAACCGCTCCGGCGAGGAGTGGCGCTTCGGTTTGGCGCTTGACGCTTCCATCCCTGGCTTTACTCTAACCGACACGTTCGCGTCCCTTGCGGCCGGCGAGTTCTGCTCGCGCGAGTTTGTGAAGAAATCCACGCACGGCAAGCGCAAGACGGACGAGAAGACTACCTTTGAGCCGGATCGCCGCATCGCCACGCGCGAGACCACGGGCGGCGGCAAAAGCGAGATCAGCATCGAAGCCTGCCCGCGGGACGCGCTTGCGTTTCTCTATTACGTGCGGCGGGAACTCAGCCACGGCCGAGTACCGCCGCCGCAAACGGTGTACTATGGCGCGGCGTACCAGGTGCGGCTGGAGTACGGCGGCGCACAGGCGATCCGCGTGAACGACAAGCCGTACACGGCCGACCGTATCATGACGACCTTCAAAGGGCCCGCGTCAAACTTCACCTTTGAAATGTTCTTCGCCCGTGACGCCGTGCGGACGCCGCTGGTCATCAAAGTGCCGCTGATGCTCGGCACGTTTTCGATGGAGTTGGCGCCCTGAGCGATGCGCGTCGCACTGTTCTCGCCGATGCCCCCTGCGAAAAGCGGCATCGCCGACTACTCGGCGGCGCTCGTCGGGGAATTGCGCCGGCTCACTGACCTCGAAGTTATCGCCGAGGCGCCCAAGGCGTTTGAGCCGGCTCGTTACAGCACGCTCGTCTACCAGGTTGGGAACAACCCGCATCACGCCTTCGTCTACGAGGCCGCGCTCCGATGGCCGGGAGTCGTGGTGCTGCACGAAGCGAACCTGCACCATCTCATTACTGACCTGACGATTTGCAGGAATGACTGGGACGCTTACCTGCGCGAGTGCGAATACGAAGGTGGCGCCCGGGCTCTCGAATATGCCCGGCGTGTCAAAGCGCTCCAGGTGGGGCCAGATTACGACGGAGTCCCGATGCTGCGCCGCGTGCTCGAACGGGCGCGCGGGGTTGTCGTCCATAGCGGCCACATGCTGGAGCAGGCGCGGAAGGCCGGCTTCTCGGGACCGGTGGCGAAGATCCCGCACGGCGCGTGGATTGAAGACGGCGACCGTATGGGCTACCGCGAGCGCCTTGGACTGGACGCGAGCACGCCGCTCATCGGCATCTTTGGATTCCTTAAGCCGTACAAGCGCATCTCCGAGTCCCTGCGCGCGTTCCGCCGCCTGCTTCGGGTAGAGCCCCGCGCACGGATGATTCTCGTCGGCGAGCCGCACCCGGATTACCCCGTGCAGCAGATGATCTCCAATCTCGGGCTGGCCGGCGCGGTGCGGGTGCTCGGGTTCACGCCTATTCAGGATTTCACCGGCTACATCGCTGCGTGCGACGTCGTGCTCAATTTGCGATACCCCACTGTGGGGGAAAGCTCCGGCACCCTGCTCCGTGCATTGGGCGCGGGCCGTCCCGCACTGGTTTCAGATGTCGGCTCCTTCTGCGATTTTCCCGACGATGTCTGCCTCAAAGTGCCAGTGGGACCAGGCGAGGAGGACGTGATCTACGAGTACCTCAATGTCCTGGTCTCGAACCGCGAGGCGGCCGACGGCTTCGGAAAACGCGCGCGCGCGTATGTGGCGAGCGAGTGCAGTTGGGGGCTGGCGGCGCGGCGTTACGCGGATTTTCTGGATGCCGTCGCGCGCGGAACCGAGTGGCCCGAGCCGGCGCTGCCCGTGGTGGACGCCGAGCCCGAGTTGCCTGCGACCGTCGGTGAGGTTCCGACTTCCGCGGTGCTCGACTGGGCGCCCGAGGACCCGCAGTTCCGTTCGTACGTCGATACGCACCTGGCGCGCCTCACGCGCACGCTCGAGATCACGCCCGCCGGCGGGCCGGAAGATCGCATTCTCGAGATGGGTTCGTATTTGCAGATCACTCCTTCGCTTCGAAATAGGCTCGGCTACGGCGAGGTCCGTGGCTGTTACTACGGAGAGGCTGGCATCGTCGAGCACCGGACGGCCACCGCGAACGACGGCTCGGTTTTCGAGTGCGACGTGGACCTGTTCGACGCGGAGAAGGACCGCTTTCCGTATCCCGACGGGCACTTCGCCACAGTGCTGTGCTGCGAACTCATTGAGCATCTCTTCGAAGACCCGATGCAGATGATGTCGGAGATCAACCGGATCCTCCGGCCGGGGGGCCACGTGGTGCTCACGACGCCGAACATCACGTCGCTCCGTGCCGTTGCAGCGATCTTGCATGGCTACCACCCCGGCTTTTTCCCCCAGTACATCCGCCCGAACCGCAAGGGCGAAGTGGACCCTCGGCACAACCGTGAATACGCGCCTCGAGAAATCCGGCAGTTGCTGGAGGACTCAGGGTTCGCGGTTATCCGCCTCGAAACCGGCGTGTTTCGCGACCAGCCGCGTCCGGAGCTGGCCTGGGTTCGCCGCCTGCTGGAGGCGTATCGGATGCCAGTCGAAATGCGCGATGACGGAATCTATACCGTCGGCCGCAAGGTCGGGCCCATCCGGGAGCGCTGGCCGGAGTGGCTGTATGCCGGTTAGCATCCACGTTTCGAACGGCACGGCGGAGCCGTGGGATTCCGCTGTCACCGTCAGTTACCAGGTGTTTGATGCGGAAACGGATCGCATCGTGATCGAAGGCCCGCGAACGCCGCTCCCGCGCACGCTCGCGCCCGGCGATTCGGCGGACATTGAATTGGACCTGCCGTCCGAGCCCGGCCGCTACCGCGTATTCGTTTCCGCCATGCGCGAGGGAATCTGTTGGTACTACGAGCGGGGCGTGCCCTTCCTCGTTGCGGAGATCGTGGACGGGAGGGTGGTGCGGCAGCAGGTGACGACCTTCGCGTCGGTGCGGCGGAAGCGCCGCCTCCGCAGTGTAGGGCGCGCGTTCGCGTACCCTCTCCGCTCCATTTGGGCGAACCGCAGCCTGATCGGGTCCATGGTGCGGCGGGACATCCTCGGGCGTTACAGGGGTTCGTTCGGCGGCTTATTCTGGACGGTGCTGAACCCCGCCCTCCTGATGCTCACGTACTTCTTCGTGTTCGGCATCGTGTTGCGAGCCCGTTTCGCGGGAGACCCGAGCCGCGCCGGCTTTGCGCTGTACTTCCTGTGCGGCATGCTGCCGTGGCTGGCGTTCAGTGAAGCGGCCGGGCGTGCGCCCTGGGTGGTCATCGAGCACCGGAACTTCGTCAAGAAGCTCGTGTTCCCCATTGAGACGCTGCCCGTAAATCTCGCAATCGCGGGACTTGTCACCCAGGCGTTCGCGCTGCTGATCTTCTGCCTGTTCCTCCTCGCCAGCAGGGGAGCGGTGCCGCTCACGGTGGCGTGGTTGCCGGTGATCCTGGTGCCCCAGGTGCTGTTCACGATGGGAGTCGCGTGGTTCCTGGCCGCCACCGGCGCTTACGTCCGCGATCTCGCGCAGGTGAACGGCTTCCTGCTGACTCTCTGGTTCTTCATCACGCCGATCTGCTATCCCGAGGAAGCGCTCCCGCCTGAGGCGCTAGGCGTGCTGTCGGCAAATCCGATGTACGTGCTGGTCCGCGCTTACCGCGACATTTTCCTCGAAGGCCGCGCCCCCGCCTTCGATTCGCTCTGGAAGCTCTGGGTCGTGGCAATCGTCGTATTCATCGCCGGCTACGCCTGGTTCCACAAGCTGAAAAGCAGTTTCGCGGACGCGGTTTAGTCAGGTTCTCCTCACCGCGCGCTGGGTTGGCGCGAATAGGCCCTCCTGAGCGGCGCGGGGCCGGTCGGTGGCGGCGCGGGTGGCGGCGGTTCTACCTCTTCGGGCGCGGGCTTCTTCGGGCGCGCGTTCAGCTTCTTGCCGATCAATTCCAACTTGGCCTTCTCGAATTTGGGGGTGCCCGGCTGCACGCCCACCGCCTTCACTTCATCGTCCGTCACCTCCTGGGCCATCGGTAAATACTTCTGGAGGTAATTGCGAATGCGGTCCTGGACGACGCGGGCCTGGGTGCGCGCCAGGACGAAAAGAATCTCCTCTCCCGGAACCTTCGACAGCGCGTTGTACACGTGCGATGGGCGGTTGAGCTTGGGGGATTTGAGGTCGCGTTCCAGCTTCTTCGCGTGCGTGTCGAGCTTCTGCCACGCTTCGACCTCGGCTTTCCGCATCGCCGTGGTCTTCACCAATGCCGCCTTGTCCTTGGGCGTGAACTTTTCAGTGAGAAATGAGAGGAATAGCCCGAAGTTCTGCACCGGGAATTTCACACCGGCAGGCACCGCCTGCTGGGCCTTTTGGAGCCGCGCGAGTCCCGCGGTGTTCAGCTTGCCTCCGGTGAGGGCGGCGGAGAACACCCCTAATAGATTCTCCTGCTCCAGGGCGTGCAGGACGTCCGTCGGATTGGGCTCGTCGGCGATCTGCCGCAATTCTTCGAACAGCCGGCGCGGCGGAATCTTCTCTTCGAGCTTCTCGGCGCGCACGTTGGCGTACTGCGATGCGGTCCTCTCCTCAATGGCGAAGGCGAGCCGGACGCGCAAGCGGACCAGCCGCAGGATTCGGCTGGGGTCGTCGTATAGCGCGTAGTTGTAGGCGGTGCGGAGTTCCTTCCGCTCGATATCTCCCAGACCGTTGGTGGGATCGATCAGCAACCCGCGGGAGGCCCGGTTCAGCGACAGCGCGATCGAGTTCACGGTGAAGTCGCGGTACCGGAGGTCCTCGTGAATTGTCGCCGGGCTCACCTCGGGCTTGGCCCCGGGCTTCGGGTATCTCTCCCGCCGGGCCATGGCGATTTGAGCGGTGAGGCCGCCGGGAACCCGGAGTTCGAACGCGCCGCGGCCTTCGTCGTCCTCCGATATGGCGGCGTGCAGGCGGGAAGCGAGGGCCTTAGCCAGTTTGGCGGCCTCACCCTCGGTCGTAAAGTCGAGATCACGGATCGGAAAGCCGGCAAGCATGTCGCGCATCGCGCCGCCGGTCAAAAAGAGGCTCAGGTTCGCCTCTCCGGCAGCCGATTGCACCTCGGCCAAGACGCGGTTCTGGTCCGCGCTGAGGTGGCTTTCCAGCATGAACATGTAGTCGCTCATATATTTAGGCCGCCCTGGGCAGCGTACAGCTCACGCACGCGGGTGGTGCTCGTCAAGCGTCTTGCGGAGCCGCGATCGCAAGACGTGAGTGTAAATCTGGGTCGTAGTGATCTCGGCATGGCCGAGCATGGTTTGGACGCTGCGCAGGCCGGCTCCTCCCTCGAGCAGGTGCGTCGCAAAGCTGTGCCGCACTGTGTGGGGCGACAGCCGTTCGAAGATTCCTACGCGCTTCCCGTGGTTTCCGAGAAGTTTCCAGAAGCCCTGCCGCGTCATCTTGCCGCCGCGAGCCGTAACGAATAGGTACTTGCTCGCATGCTCTTTCAGAAGCGCGGGCCGGCCCAGGCGCCGGTATTCCGCCACTGCGTCAAGTGCCGCCTGGCCAACTGGAACCATCCGCTGTTTGTTGCCCTTGCCCATGACACGGACCAGCCCGAAGCGATCGTCCAGGTCCGATAATTGCAGCGAGCACAGTTCGCTGACCCGTAGGCCCGCGGCATAGAGGATTTCCATCATGGCGCGGTCCCGCAGGCCTGCGGGTGTGGTGGCGTCGGGGGCATCAAGAAGACGATCAAGCTCTTTAATACTCAGGTATTTAGGGAGATTCTGCCACTGGTGCGGCAGGCTGAGGAGGGCGGTGGGATCTTTGGAGATCCGGCCTTCGCGAAGTAGGAAACGGTAGAACCCCCGAACTGTCGTAAGGTGGCGTGCGACCGAGCGGCTGTCGAGTCCCGCTTGATAGAGGGCCTCCAAGTAGCCGCCCAGCGTCGCCGAGTCGGGGAAATTCCCGGGCGTCTGAGGGGGGCACAATAGCGCGAACCGCCGCAAATCGCGGCCATATGCTTGTAACGTATTGTCGGACAAACCCTTCTCGATGCGGCAGTGTTCCAGGAACATCTGGATTTCCGCCGAGAATTGCGCCGCGCCCGGCATCGTGCCAATGATACAATAATTCGGAAATTGTTTGGAAGAAAAGAGTTTCCCGTGCGAGTGAGGCGGAACCGTGCCGGCGTCCACGAATAAGAAAGTCCTCATTCGCCGCTTCGACCGGGAGCCCCTCACGGGTTTCGTGAATCCCCAGGCCTGGCAGCAACCCCAGGGCCTCGAAGTGTTGAGCCAATCCGGCAGCATTGCCGTAATTCCGTACGAGGACGTGAAGATCGCTTTCTTTGTCCGGGAGTTCAGTGAGGCGCCGGTCGCCGGCCGCATGTTCCAGACCCGGCCGAAGATGCAGGGTCTCTGGCTCCGGCTCCACTTCAAAGACGGGGAGGTGATGGACGGCCTCATGCCGAACAACCTTCTGCAGGTGGAACCGTACGGCTTCACGTTCCTGCCCCCGAACGCCACGTCGAACAACCAGCGGGTGTTTGTGCCCCGCGCCGCCGTTACCGAAGTGCTCGTGCTCGGTGTCGTCGGCGCCGCGTCGGCGAAGAAGGAGAAGCCACCGGCGAAGGAGCAGATCGGACTCTTCGACTAAGCGGCTCGGCGGCCGGTCGCTACGTGACCGGGACCGGGCCGAGGCGTACCTCCGCCAGATCCACCCAGCGGTTGTCCAGCGTGTTCTGCACGAAGGTGATTGTGTCCACGTCGAAGCTCCGCCGCCCGCTATACGCCGCCCATCGGGCCTGTGCTTCCTTGAAAACCGGCTGAACTTCGTCTGGGTGAAGGCCTTGCGCGAGCGTGATATGCGGATGATAAGCGTAGGGCTCGCTATAACGCAGTGGACCTTCCCGGTTCAGTGCGTCGTGGATCTGCTCCAGTTCGCGTATCCCTGAGGCTAGTGCAGTATAGATTACCCCGGTGTTCGGGAACAATTGGACCCCCGCCGTCGCGATCTCAAAAGCCGGATGGTCCTTCAGCTTGTCATAGATGTGCTCCCACGCCTGTTCGAATCCGGCGCTGATCGGGCGCGGAGGCAGAATGGTGACGTGTGCGCGTGGAATGCAGTCGGGAACCAGGTCGCGGCGAAGTTCGTCGAGAAATCTCGCGAGGTCGCCGGGAATGTACGCCACAAGGGCGAAGCTGTTGATGCGTTCCGTAGAAAGCCCGGAGCCGCAGGGCTCCGGAACACTCTGCGGGGTGTCGGAATTCTCCATACAGTTCAAGAACTTTGAGGCGACGCGGCGGCCGGTTCGGGGGCAGGTTTTTGCTCGGGGATCACCCAGGCAGCCTCCTCAAAGCCCACATACTTGCAGACGCGCAAACTGCCAGTCTCGGATTCTAACAAATCGCCCACGCGGAGTGCCTGCTCTGACCCCTTCAGGCTCAACCATGCCTCATAGGGCGTCGTAGCCTCGACCTCCCCGGCGGATTCATAGTCCTTCGGTTTCACCGGACTGGCTCCGGAAGTGTGCGGCGCCCAGCGGAACTGCTGCTGCGCCGAATCCTTCAGGCGGTGGATCTTGAACACCGGCATACACATCTATTCTAGGTCCACCCGGCCGGCATCTGCCTCGCCCCGCGCGATCCAACTCTCGACAGCCGTCCTGTCCCAGAAAATGGCGCGGCGCACCGGCCCGAGAGGACCTGGCGGAGCGATCATCCGCAGGTCCAGCGAGCGTCCCGACGCGTGCGGCCTGTCAGGCGCCACCGCCCGGATCGCCCGCACCACCGTGCGCACCGTGATGGAAGGCATCGCTGGCAGCGCGTTCACAGCGACGATCTGCGTGGCCCCCAACTCGGCCGCCACCCACAATGGCAGCGCGCCCAGGAGACCGCCGTCTGAGTAGAGCTTTCCTCCAATCCGGATCTGCTCGTAGCCGAGGAGCACCGCGCACGATGCCGCAAGGTGTCTCCATGTGATGGCGCCATCACGAAAGATGCGCGGGCGCAGTGCCGGGAGCTCCGTGGCGACCACCGCGATGCTGACTTGCGGCCTGCAGGATCCGCAGAGGCGCTGGATGCGCGCGTGCAACGGCCGCGAGTCCAGGCAGCCTTTCCATGGCGGTTGCAGGCGGATTGAAGCGAGGCGTGCCATATCCGGTTCGAGCCATGACGCGATCAGTTCCTCCGGTGGTACGCCGCCCGCAATGGCCCATGCGTTCAGCGCGCCCACTGAGGCGCCCACCACCAGATCGGGCCGCAATCGCCCCGCCAGGGCCTTCCAGGCGCCGGCCTGGTACGCGCCGTACATCCCGCCCGCAGAAAGCACAAGCGCCGTCACCCTTCCAGCATGCCATCTGGGAGAATAAAAGTTCGTGTCCCGACTCCGATTGCTCCTTCTGCTCTTCTTGATCGTGTTGGCGGCCGTTGTTGTGTGGGCCTACCGGCGCAGCGCGCAGCCCTCCGAAGTCCCCTTTGCCAGAGCGATCCGTGAGCGGCTCGTGAGCACGCTCGTAACGAACGGCAAAGGCGAGCCGTACCAGTGGTCAGCCGTGCGGGCGGCCGGTCCAGGGTTGGTCGAGACCGTTGCGGTGGCGCGGGGCCAGTCTGTCGCTGCCGGCGCTCTGATTGCGACTCTCGATAACAGTGCTGTTCGCGGCGACGTTGCCGCTGCGGAGGCCGCACTCGCCCAAGCGCGCGCGCAGTTGACAACTATCGAGCAGGGCGGCAGCGCGGCGGCTCGCGTCGAAATCGAGAACGCGCTCGCTCGGGCGCAACTGGACCTCGCCAATGCACAGCGCGAATTGGATACTCTGCAACGGCTCGAGAAGCGCAATGCGGCCACCAGCCAGCAGGTCACCCAAGCTGTAGCGCGCGTCGAGCAGTCCCAGGCCGAGATCGCCGCTTTGGAGCGCAAGCGCGGTGCACTGGTGGACAAGCCCGATCGCGCAGCCGCCGAAGCCCGCTTGAGCGAGGCGCAGGCGCAACTCGAGCAGGCGCGGGCCCGTCTGGCCGGCACCCGCATTACCTCGCCCGTCGCCGGCATCGTCTATGAGTTGGATGCGCGGCCGGGCGCTTATCTGAATGCCGGGGACATGGTGGCCAGCATAGGCAAACTCGACCGCCTTCGCGTGCGGGTCTACGTAGACGAACCTGAGATGGGGCGCGTGCAGCAGGGCATGCCGGTCACGATCACCTGGGATGCCATGCCCGGCCGCGAGTGGAAAGGCGTCGTTGAGACTACGCCCACACAGGTAATTTCCCTTGGGACGCGGCAGGTCGGCGAAGTCATTTGCACCATTGAGAACCCGGGCGCGGAACTGCCGCCCGGGGCAAACGTGAACGCTGAGATTCAGACGCAGGTGGTCGAGAACGCAATCACAATCCCGAAGGAAGCTGTGCGCCGGAACGCCGCCAACGAGGTCGGCGTGTTCCTGCTCCGCGGCGAGAGCGTTGAGTGGCGTAGCGTGCGCCTGGGTGCATCGAGCGTCACCCGAACCGCGGTCGAGGGGTTGGCGGAGGGAGATGCCGTCGCCCTTGCCACCGAACGGCCCTTGGAAAACGGCCAGCGGGTTCAACCTGTGATGCGCTAACGACCGGGTACCCCGAGTCCGCTACTCCACGATCGCTGACGCAGCCATTGTCAGGAACGCGTTCCGTTCGCTCGAATCGCCGCCGGCCGAACGCTGGATCATGAACACCGTAATCAGGTCCTTCTTTGGATCGACCGTGCCCTGAGTTCCGAAGGCTCCGCCGTGGCCGTAGGTCCCGATAGATTGCAGTTGCAGCCCGCCGATCGGGTCCTTCACCACCGTCCATGCGAGGCCGTAACCGCGCCCCGGTTCGTGACCGGCAGCAAGGTCGCCTGTGTGCAGCGTGGTCATCATTTCCACCGTCGGCTTCGAGAGAAACCGCTTGCCGTTGTATGTCCCGCCGTTCAGGACCATCTGGTACAACGCCCACAGATCCTGAGCGGTGGAGTACAGCCCGAATTCGGGAGCCGGGTACCGCGCTCCCTTGCGGTATTCCCAGGGATCGCCGCCCAGCGTGTCTCTTCCGGCCTTGCGCAACTTCTTGTTCTCGTCGAGGCGATAGACGAGCGCGATCCTCTCTAACTTGTCCGGGGTAGGGAAGAAGAAACTGTCTTTCATCCCGAGCGGTTTGAAGATGCGCTCGTCGCAGAATTTCTCGAAAGGCTGGTCCGCCGCGACCTCAATGATCCGGCCCAGGATCGCGATTCCCGGGTTGCTGTATTGCCATTTCGAACCCGGCTCGAACTCGAGCGGCATTTGCGAGTAGACCGAGACGGCCTCCGCAAGCGGCGTCTTCATGTCGCTGTACAACTCTTTGAGTCCTTCCGGCGGCATCGAGGGCATGCCGGAGGTGTGCGTCAGGAGGTCGCGAATCGTGATAGGGCGCGAAGGCCGCTTCAGACTGCGTGTGTTCGGGTCGGACGACTCGATCATCCACTGCCCGCGGAACTCCGGAAGGTGCTTCTCGACCAGATCGCTGGGCGCGAGCCTGCCTTCCTCCATTAGTATCATGATGCCGACCGCAACCACCGGCTTCGTCATCGACATGATCTGGAAGATCGAATCCGGGCGCATAGGCGTCTTCTTCTCGACGTCCTGGTAGCCCACGGCGTCCAGTTCCGCGAGCACGCCGTGGCGGGCGACCAGCGTGACCGCGCCGGAAATGCTGCCCTGGTCCACGAACTGCTTCATCCGGACAGGGATGCGCGCCAGGCGCTCCGGGTCCATTCCGGCCTTCTTTGAATCGGGTGGGGCCGCCAAAGCGGCGAGACAGCAGAGGACTGCAATGCCGAGGAATCTACGCATACCGCATGCTATGATAGCGCCGGCCTGAGGAGGAGCAGGTGAGCCCGGCGCGCCTGCTGGTTAGCCCGCGCTCGCGCGGCTCTCGACGCAGCCGCGGCCTGTCGGCAGCAGTTTGCCTGGGTTGAAGCGGTTCTCGGCGTCGAAGAGCTGCTGGATGCCGCGGATGAGTGCGATCGAATCCGGGCTGTATAACTCCGGCATAAGTCCGTTCTTCTCCATGCCGACCCCGTGCTCGCCGGTGATCGTTCCGCCCACGGCAATGCAATGGCGCAGGATTTCCTCGCCCGCCGCTCGCGCTGCTTCCAACTGGCCCGGCTTGCGCGGGTCGAACGGCAGAATGGGATGCAGGTTGCCGTCGCCCGCATGAAAGATGTTCGAGATATTGATGCCGTGCTTCTCGCCGACGCCCTTGATGAAGCGCAGCGTCGGGGCGATCTGGGTGCGCGGCACCACGCCGTCCTGTACGTAGTAAGTGGGCGTTACGCGTCCGATCGCGCCGAAGGCGTTTTTACGCCCCTTCCACAGCAGGTCGCGCTCCTCGGCCGTGCGGGCTACGCGAAACTCACGCGCGCGGCATGCCGTGCACACCTCGCGCACCTGCTCCAGTTGCTCTTCCACCCCTTCGCGCAGGCCTTCCAATTCCACCAGCAGCACCGCAGCGGCGTCCATCGGATAGCCTGCGTGTGTTGCTTCCTCCACCATGCGGAGCATCTCGCCGTCGAGCATCTCCACCGCCACGGGCGTGATCGCGCGCGCCGTGATCTGTGTGACCGTGCGCCCCGCGTCCTCCGTGTCGTCGTAGATTGCAAGCGCGGTCTTTACCGCTTCCGGCTTGCGCATCAACCGCAGGACGGCTTTCGTGATGAGGGCCATGGTGCCCTCGGAACCTGTCAGCAGGCCGGTGAGGTCGTACCCCGGACAATCCGGCTCCGGCGCTCCTGTCCAGACGACGCTTCCGTCCGGCAGCACCACTTCGAGCGCGAGCACATGGTTTGTCGTGACGCCGTATGCAAGCGTGTGCGGACCGCCGGCATTTTCCGCGACGTTGCCGCCAATCGTGCAAGCGCGCTGGCTCGAAGGGTCGGGCGCGAAGAAGAATTGCGCGTCCTGGACGGCGGTGGTGACGTCCAGGTTCACAACCCCGGGCTCCACCGTCACACGCTCGTTTGGGACATCAATCTCCACAATGCGGTTCATCCGCGAAAACGCCACGACGATGCCGCCGCTGACCGGGATCGATCCGCCGCTCAATCCCGTGCCCGCACCGCGCGCTACGACAGGAAGGCCGCATTCGCGCGCAATCCGCACGATGCCCACGACGTTTGCGGTCGAACGCGGGAATGCCACCAGGTCCGGACGCGACTTGTCCACCCCGGCGTCGTACTCATACAGCGCCAGATCCTCCGGCCGCCACAGGCAGCCTCGGGAGCCGAGCAACTCCTCGAGTTGGCGCCGCGCTCTTTCGATCATGAGCCGAGCAGCGATTTTACCCGTTTCACCATGCCGGGCTCGGTCCAATTGGTGCTGCCGATCACCTTCTCCACCACTCTTCCCTGCGAATCGATGATGTAGGTCTCGGGATATTTGAACGTTCCGTACGAAGAACTGATCGCGGCGTCAGGGTCGCGAGCTGTCTGGAATGCTACCTTCGCGCGCGCCAGGAACTGCTGGTACGCGCGCTCGTTCTGATCCATGCTCACCCCGAGCACCACCAGGCCGGACCCCGCGAATTGCTTCTGAAGCTGATCCAGCGAAGGGATCTCCTCAATACAGGGCGGGCACCATGTGGCCCAAAAGTTGAGCACCAGAAGCTTGCCGCCAAACTCGGAGCGGGTGACCGTGGAGCCTTTATCGGTCTTGATCGCGAACTGGGGCGCTTCGTCGCCCACCACGACAACCTTCTCGGTCAGCGTGTCATAAACGACCCAGACCATCACTGCCACGCAGGCTGCGATCGCGATTTGGAGCAGACGTTCGGTTTTGACGGCGGCCATTCGGAATACCTATCATCTTAGTGTACCCATTCAGGTTGGAAACCACCGATTCGACGCCGGTCCCGGATGCGGCAGACCGCGGCGGCGCGTTCGGTCAGGCGTCTCGTGTCGTGCCGAGTTCAGAAAGCTGGGGCCACCGGCCGTTGAAATGAGCGAGCAGTGCCACCACGAAACGGGGGCAGGCGGGACAGCACTTCCTGGTCACTGCGAAGGCATGATGTCGTACCCCGTCCCAACGCTCTTCTCTTTCTGTGTAACCGATTCGTCCTTGGGTCATCTGTAAGGTTTGGAACATGTTGATTACTCGAAGGGTTGAGTTCTCTGCTTCGCACGCCTGCTGGAACCCGGATTTCCCGCCCGAGCGCAACCGCTCGCTGTATGGCGAGGCCGGACCGCACGGTCACGGGCACAATTTCGTACTCGAAGTGACGCTCGAAGGTGAACCCGACCCCACGACTGGCATGGTGTACGACCTCAAACGGCTTAAGGACGTCCTCAACGAGGAGGTCGTGAACCCGATGGATCACCGGTTTCTTAACCGTGAGGTCCCGCCGTTCGACCGCTTGACGCCCACCACGGAAAACATTTCCGTCGAAATCTGGAGGCGGCTGGCGCCCAAATTCTCCGGCAATGTGCGGCTGCACGCGGTTCGCGTGTACGAAACAGAGGATCTGTACGTCGAATATATTGGGGGCGAGAATTTACGGGAGGCGCGTTGATCCGGCTTACGAGGCGCTATCGCTTCTCCGCATCACACCGCCTGGATTCTACGGACCTCTCGCCCGCCGAGAACCGTGCGATGTACGGCAAGTGCAATAACCCGTTCGGCCACGGGCACGATTACAAGGTCGAGATCAGCGTGTCCGGCGATGCCGATCCGGAAACCGGGCGCGTGATCGATCCCGGCGCCCTGGATGCGCTGGTCAACTCTGAGGTGCTGGTCGGGTTCGGCTCCGCCCACCTGAATGATTTGCGCGATTTTGAGCGCATGGTTGCCACCACGGAGAACCTGGCCGTGGCCATCGAGCGGCGGCTCGCCGCGAGGTGGCCCGCGGGCTGGCCGCGGCTGGATCGCATCAGGATCGAGGAAACACGAAGGAACCATTTTGAGTTACGGCGCTAAGATGAAGACCGAAGTGAAATTGCTCAAGCCCAAGCAGGCTGACTCGCCGTCGGGCATCGCAACTGATGAATCGATTGCCCCGCTCGTCGAGGACATGCTGCGCCGTCTCGGCGAAGACCCTGAACGCGAGGGCCTAGTTAAGACGCCGGAGCGCGTTGACCGTGCCCTCAGATATCTCACCAGCGGGTACGGCAAGGATGTGCGCCAGGTGGTGAACGGCGCGCTGTTCACCGTGAAGTACGACGAGATGGTGATCGTGAAGGACATCGAGTTCTTCAGCATGTGCGAGCACCACCTGCTGCCCTTCTTCGGCAAAATGCACGTGGCATATCTGCCCAAGGACAGGGTCGTTGGGTTAAGCAAAATCCCCCGCATTGTGGACATGTTCGCGCGCCGGCTGCAGTTGCAGGAGCGCCTCACCCAGGACGTGGCACAGTCGCTTCAGGACGTGCTCGATCCCCTGGGCGTAGGGGTCGTGTGCGAGGCCCGGCACTTTTGCATGATGATGCGCGGAGTCGAAAAGCAGCACTCGGGCGCCATTACGAGCGCCATGCTAGGGGCATTCCGCGATCGCAAGACGACTCGCGACGAGTTCCTCTCGCTGCTGCGCCAGAACACCACGCAACTCTGACGGCGCGGTCCTGTCCTGGTTCGCTTTGCTACGATGAGGGCGGAATGATCGAGGACTACCGGTTCTTCGAAGTCGCTGACCCGTTTGGCGAACTCTGGCAAGTCAAGTTCCTCTGGCAGCAGAACGCCATCTCGATCCGGCACGCCGATGCCGTGGACGTAAAGTTCATCATTTCCTCGGGCGAGGCCCGTCAGGAAAAGGTGATCGCCCTCGCGCACCCGGACCTGCTCGCGCTGAGTGCGAAAGCAGGCAGGCCGGTCGCGGATTCCTGGGTGAGCCGCCTCGCCGCCGTTCACCTCAGGCGGATGATTGAGACCTGGGAGGACATGGAGAAAACCATCGTCAGCCCTTCTCTCGCGGAACTCGAGACGCACAATGCGGCCCTCGAACAGCGTGCCTCGGCTTTGCGCTGAGACCCGTGCCTGCGGGCCTCGCTAGAATGGCAAAATGATTCGCGTCGAGCACGTATTAGATTCCTGGAAGGCCATCCGCGCCGACACCGCCCAAGCGGTGGAAGACATGCCCGCGGACGAACTAAGCTTCAAGCCGGTTCTGGAGGTGGGTTCTTTCGGCGAAATCGCGCGCCACGCGCTGGACTCCGGGCACGCGCTCTCCGGTCTGCTGCTTGCGGGAGTTGAGGACATGACGGTCAACTTCCGCGAGGAAGTTGGCAAACATGTCCATCCGCTATCGAGGGATGCAGGCCAAACGGAACTCGCCGCAGCCTTGCGCTCCTCGGCGGACGAGCGCGCGGCCGAGTTGCTGCCGCAAACGCCGGAGTGGTGGGCACATGTGATCGTCCGCTTCGATGGGCAGAAAGTGACGCGGCTGGAGATGATGCAGATGGTGAAAGAACACGAGTTGACACACCGGTCGCAGTTATTCATGTATCTGCGGTTGAAGGGCCTCGTGCCGTCCACGACGCGCCGGCGGCTGGCGAAACAGCAAGCACGTGACGGCCGCTGAGTCTGTTTAATTTAGGGCTTGGCAAGCTCTCGAAAAACGAAGTAGGTTGTATAGGGGTGCAGGCCCCGTTCATCTGGAGAGCATTGACCGCGGCGTCAGGCCCGCGCTTCGCGAGGAGGAATCCCCGCGATCCCTGATGCACCAAGGCGGCCTTGTTCGAGGAGAGAGCCATGATCACCTGTCCCGTCTGTGATGCAGGAATTGATGTGGAAGAAGACGAACTGGACGAAGGCGAAACGATAAGCTGCGACGAGTGTGGAGCGGACCTCAAGGTCCTGGGAGTTGATCCGCTCGAGTTGGAGCCTCTCGAGGAAGAAGAGGACGAAGAGGACGAGGACGCGGACGAACTCGACGAAGAAGAAGATGAAGAAGAAGACGAGGAAAGCTGGCACTAGCGCAGGGGTCGCGCTGGCGGCGTTGCTCCTGTCTGCCGCGATGAGTCTCGCCGGAGCGGAGAAGGACAAGAAGCAGCCCGAGCCCTTCGGCATTGTTGCAGGTACGGTGTTCGAAGAAAACGGCAGGGCTCTTCCGCACGCGGATATAGCATTGGAGCGCTCCGGAACGCCTGCCAACGAACTGCGTAAGGTCAAGAAAATACGCTATACAACCGATGCCCGCGGTGAGTTCGCAATCCGGGTGCCGGTGGCGAAGCAGGAGTACCTGCTCACCGTTACGGCTCCGGGCTTCGAAACACAGCAAAAACCTGTAACCTTTTCGGGGGAAGATCGCGTGAATGTATTCATCCGGCTCCAGGCTGCGTCTAAATAGGGGAAAGGTGACATGCGAAAACTGATTACGATCCTCGGGCTCAGCCTCGCCGTGCTTTCTCTTGCGCCTCGTCTGGCCGCTCAGGGCCGTGGCAAGCAGGAGGAAGCCACCGTGCGCTCGGTTGAGGGTACGGTTACCTCGGCTGACGACAAGCCGGCAGCAGGGGCCGTTGTGCATCTGAAGAACACGAAAACACTGCAAATTCGCTCTTTTATCGCGAAAGAGGACGGCGGCTACTCGTTTCACGGGTTGAGTACGAACGTAGACTACGAGCTGAAGGCGGAGCACCAGGGTGCTTCGAGCGACGTGAAGACTCTCAGCGTATTCGACTCGCGTAACAAGGCTGTCATCAACCTGAAGCTGAAATAAACGCTTCCGGGCCAGGCCGGGGCACCCGTGCTTCGGCCGCCGGCCCTCCTGGAACTGGGGAGTTTCCTGGGGGCCGGATGCGTTCCAACTCAGAGGAGGAATAGCAATGCGCCATTTCCATGTCATCGGCCTCGCCGCGACTCTCGCCGCAACGATCGCTGCGCAGGAGTTCAAGCTCGGCGCCAAGGTCGCCGATTTCCCGCTGCAGAGCACAACCGGAGAGACCGTCCAGTTTGACTCTTTGAAGGGGCCGGTAACCGTGATCACTTTTGTGTCCACGGAGTGCCCCGTCTCAAACGCCTACAACGAACGGATGGCTTCCCTCTACAACGAGTACGGCACCAAAGGCGTCAAGTTTGTATTCATCAACTCCAACAGCAACGAGCCCGCTGCCAAAGTTGCGGAACACGCGAGCAAGAATTTCCCCTTTGCGGTTTACAAGGACGATGCCAATACGGTGGCCGACCGCTTCGGAGCGACCGTGACCCCCGAAGTGTTCGTCATGGATAAGAACGGCACCGTCGTGTACCATGGCTCGATAGACGACTCGCAAGAGCCGGCACGCGTCACGCAGCACAGGCTGAAAGGCGCGCTCGATTCGGTGCTGGCTGGCCGGACAGTCGCCACGCCCGAGTCCAAGGCATTCGGCTGCACGATCAAGAGGGTAAAAAAGCAATCGTGAGTCTGCGCCCGCGCAACATCAACGCACTGTCATATTTGGGGCCGGCAAGGCGGACGCCCTCGTCCGCGAACCGCGGCCGCATTAGTAGAGCGGCGCGCCGCCGGTTGCACACCGCTATCATTGCTGGTGTGCTGTTCACCGCCGCCAGCGCCCTCGGCGCGCCGCCGGAAAAGCTCACGCCGGTGGACCAGGCCGGCTATCACAGGCTGCTCGCGGCCAACAAGGGCGCCGTCGTTCTGGTCGATTTCTGGGCGACATGGTGCGTTCCGTGCCGCACCGAAATGCCGGAGCTTGTGAAGCTCCAGCAGAAATACCGCGATCGGGGTGTCAAGCTGATTACGATTTCGGCCGACGAGCCCGAAACCGAGCAGGGCGCACTCCCGTTCCTCAAGAAGGCTGGCGCCACCGGACCCGCGTACATCAAGCGCACTAAGGACGACGACGCCTTTATCAACGCGATCGATCC
>DATMXS010000492.1:0-7521 GCA_035561355.1 Bryobacteraceae bacterium
GCCGGGGCGCAGCAGGCCGCGTTCGTGCTGATGAGTCTTGGCCGCATTGGCTGAAGTCATCTTGCGAACCGCATCTTCGAGCGTCAGGACCCGCTCCTCGCGCACGTAGCGGCCGAGCACGCGCGGGAACGTGCCGTAGTAGCGAGGATGCGGGTGTCCGGCAGCGAGCGGCCCCTCAGTTTTGACGGCCGTTCCGTCGGAGCCGATCGAGACCCACGGCAAGCGCAACGCGTAACGCATGTCGTCTTCGGAGTGATGGAAGTATACGGTCGGCACCGAACCGTCGTTGTTCACGAGCAACTCGAAGAGGACGTCGAGGCCCGGCTTTCCGAGCGCCTCGATCACTTCGCTCATCCGCTTGCCTTCGAACTTCTTGTATGCGGGGTTCGAGAACGAGACGAGCAGCATGCCGTCCCAGCCGCCGGTAGCTGTGTAGTGGTTGTACCAGCCGGATCCGGGGATACCGTGCAGGATCTCGTCATGCAGGCGGCTCCGGAGCGACGGATCTTTCAGCCGCGCGATCAGAGCCTGGGCGCCGCCCTCGTGCGCCCAGGGCGGAATGATTGTCGCGAGGTTGTTCTGGCCCGCGCGGTAAGGGTACACGTTCGCCTCAACGTCCTGACCCTTGACGCGCGCATTGGCGATAGTGGCTGCCAGTTGCGGCATGCGGCCCCAAAGCCGATGCTCGGCGATTTTGAGGTGGATGATATCGACAGGGATCCGGGCGCGCCGGCCAATCTCCAGTGCTTCCGCCACGGCTTCGAAGACGCCGTTACCCTCGGTTCGCAGGTGCGTGGAGTAAGTCCCGCCATAGCGCGCCACGACGTCGCACATAGCCACGAGAGTCGCGGTGTCGATCCAGGAACCCGGCGGGCCGCTGAGAGAACTGGCGACGCCGAGGGCGCCCTGCTCCATCGCGTCCTTCACCAGGACCTGCATCCGCTCGAGTTCTTCCGGTGTTGCCTTTCCGCCCTTCTCGCCGTGGACCCACGTCCAGATCTGACTCGAACCGACGTAGGTGCCGATGTTCGTCGAGACGCCCTGCTTCAGGACCTGGCTGAAGTAAGCCCTCAGGTCTTTCCAGCGTTTGCTCGGCGCCGCCGATCCCCCTTCGCCGAGAATCATCGAGGTCACGCCCTGCCGGATCATGCTCTCGGCATTGCCATCCTCGATGATCGTTTCATCCGAGTGATTGTGGATGTCGATGAAGCCGGGAGACACGGTGAAACCGGTGGCGTCGATCGTCCGCCGTGCCGTCTTGCCCACGATACGGCCGATCGCCTCGATTTTGCCGTGGCGGATTCCGACATCGCCGTAAAAAGCCGGATTTCCTGTGCCGTCAACAATGCGGCCGTGCCGAATGAGCAGGTCGAATTCCTGCGCCGGGCAGAGGGTCGCGAGTGTCAGGAAAAGGATAGGGCGCTTCATACAGGTTCATAATACGCTCGGTCGAGGTCATCCCTAGTCGCCCGAAACGCGCTATTCTCGGCATCGGCGGCTTGAGTGTGAGGCAACCACGGATGCAAACGAACCTTCATGGGCCTTTGGCCCGGCTTGCTGTAGTGGCGATTCTCAGTATGCCCTGCTGGGCCCAGCAGGGAGTTTCGAAGTATGGGGTTCAGGTGCGAACCGGCCCGATGGATTCTGTGCTGCTTCGCGACTGGGCGCCCGAGGCGTCCGTGGTTCTGCCGCGCACCCGCGTTCCGAAAGCACGCTTTCCGGTCATCGACGTTCACTCGCACTCGTCGATGAACGGTATCAAGAACGCCGAGGACGTGGCGGCGTGGCTGCGTGTCATGGACGCGGTGGGGGTGGAGACGTCAGTGGTCTTCACGGATGCGACCGGCGACGAATTCGATCGTCAAGCGAAGCTGTTCTTGGCGTACCCGGGCAGGTTCCATGTCTATTGCGGGCTCGACACCTCCAACCCCGGCGCGACGGACTACGCTGACCGCGCTGTGCGGGAGCTGGAGCGCTGCTATCGAAACGGCGCCCGGGGCGTGGGTGAACTGAGCGACAAGGGATGGGGATTTGGCGGCTCGGAGAAGGCCGCGTTACCGCGTAATAAGCGATTGCACATCGACGATGCGCGCCTGGAGAAGTTCTGGAAGAAGTGCGCGGAGTTGAAGCTGCCGGTAAACGTGCACGTGGCGGATCACCCTTCCTGCTGGAAACCGCTGGGGCCCAAGCAGGAGCGCGGGCCGGACTTCCAGCACTTCAATCTTTCCGGCAAAGACGTGCCTTCGTACCAGGAGCTGCTGGCGAAGCGCGATCGCATGCTAAGGACGAACCCGGCGACCACTTTCATCCTCTGCCACCTGAGCAACCAGGGAAACGATCTGGCGGCGGCTGGCGCGCTGCTCGAGCGCTTCCCGAACGTATATCTGGACATCTCGGCCCGCGACTACGAGATCGGGCGACAGCCGAGAGCGGCGGCGCGGTTCCTGGCGAAGTATCGCGACCGCATCCTGTTCGGGACGGACATGGGCCGCGAGCAGCACATGTATGAAGGCTGGTGGCGGCTGCTCGAGACCGCGGACGAGTACATCCCAGGTCGCATCTGGTGGCCCTACTACGGGCTGGAATTGCCTGCGGACGTGCTTGAAAGTGTTTACCGCGGGAATGCCCTGAAGTTGCTGAACTGGACGAAGCCGTAGTGGACGCTGTCAGTTCGCCGCCGCCCAGCATGCGGAGCGAACGAGCGCCGCCGCGACACTCCCACTTCCCAGTGCCCGAACGTCGTGGCCGAGTGTGAGGTGAATGGTGCGCCCCTTGCCGAACGGCGCGGTCCAGATGATTGGCTCATCCTGACCCGTGCCTCTGGTCGCGGGGGCGCTGTAAGCGGACGCGAGCACACGAGTGTCGGGCAGCAGCGTAATCCTGTGATACAGTTCGTCGTCGGCAACGAAACTCTCCTCCGCCCCTTTCGCCACCGGATGCTGCCGATCGACCCATTTAACCTTGAATTGGTGGCGTGCGCCGTGACCGATTTTCGCCGGATCCCACATTGCGCCGATCAGCTTCGGGTACGCCGGCCAACCGGCGTCGCCTGCGATCCAGCGGCCATCCACCATCCGCTGGCCATAGAACTCGCCGTAAGTCACCCCGTGCAAGGACAGCAGCCCCTTGCCGGAAGCGACGAACTCCTCTATGGCACGTTCGACGGGCGGCGCCCAGCGCGGGCCGTTGTAGTTGAGCACCAGCACGTCGAACGCGGCGAGATCCGCCGCCGCGAGCGCGTTCACGTCCTCTGCAGCCTTCACCGTAAACCCGCCCGAACCCTCGAGTATCTTGACGATGGCGGGCGTAGTTGTCCGCCAATCGTGCGCCGGGTCCGAGTGCCCCGTCAGGATCAACACCCTGATCGGAGCGGGGGCAACCAGCAGAGCGAGCCCCAACACAAGTGCTGCGTGCATGTGAGTGTCCTTGCTCTATAGCAGCTTAGTGACGCCCGGGGTGAAAACAGGGTACGTGCCATCCGGGCCGGGCTTGACGGGAGGCTCCATGTCGATTCTCACGTCCTCCGGCCGCGGCGGGTGGTAGAAATCCGACGCGCTCATCTGCTCCCAGGTGACGGCCTGGCCGGTGTAGCAACTGAACTGTCCCATCAGGACCGTCTGCGTGCTGCGCACCATGTAGTCGCCGCTGTTTATGGGCGTGCCCGACCGGATAGCCTTGAACAACTCCACGTGTTCTACCTGGTACGGGTTCAGGTCCGTGCGCGAGTAGCTCTTCGGCCCGGAGTAGGTCCACGGCTTCTCGCCTTCGATGCGGCCCAGTGTGACATACGCGCGGCCCTTCGTGCCTATCAGCAGGCTCGAGTTCTCGTTGTAGCAGTTGTCGATCGTGCGGCACTGGGCATAGATCCTCGCGCCGCCCGCGAACTCGTAAACCACCGAGTGATGGTCGAAAACATTGCCGTAAATTTCGCCTCGCAGTGTCGAACGCCCGCCCATGCCCCACGCCTTCACCGGAAGCTGTCCGTTGAGCGCCCACAGCGCGCGGTCGAGATTGTGAATGAGCGTCTGAGGCACGTCGTCGCCGGACAGCCAGTGGAAGTGGTACTGGTTGCTGCCCTGGTATTCCACTTCTGTCTGACCGGGACGGCGCGGATAGAGCACGTAGGGCGGCCGGAGCCACGTCTCCTGGCCGGCTACGATCTCGCCGATGGCGCCATCGTGCACCCGCTGGATGATGTCCCGATATCCCACGTAGAACCTGCTCTGAAGTCCGGAGAGTACGCTGAGGCGTTTTGTTGTTGCGAGGTCGCACGCGGCGCGTACCATCTTCAGTCCGGCGGGATCGATGGCGTGCGGCTTCTCGACAAATCCGTGTTTCCCGGCCTCGATTGCGGCTTTCAAATGAAACGGGTGAAACTTGGCTGCGTTCGCGATGAGGACAACGTCGACGCTCTCAATAACGTTCTTGTAAGCGTCGAATCCCCCGAAGATGTGGTTATCGTCCACGTCCACCTGGCCGGGGTACTTCAGCTTGAGCGCCGTGCGCTTCTCGATGGCGCGGTCGCGCAGCAGGTCCCCCATCGCAACCAGGCGCACGCCCTTGTCGGCGTCCATGGCATTGCCGGCTGCCTCCGTCCCTCGCCCGCCGCATCCGATCACGCCGATGCGAATGACGTCGCTGCCTGCGACATAGCCGGGGAGGGTCGCCGGAACCGCTGCGACCGCCGTGATCGCGGCGGGGAGCTTCAGGAAATTGCGTCTCGTGTGCTTCACCGCTGTGCCTCCGCGGGCGCGGCGCTGCCGGCCCCGAGTTCCACCTGTTTGCGCAGCCACGCGAGGCTGCGTTCGATCATCGGGCCGCCGTGGCCCTCGCACTCGATGCTGAGGACGCCATCGTAACCGGTTTCACGCAGCATTTCGAGGCAGCGGACGATGTTCGAAGCGTTCACGCCGTCGCCGATGGCGCAGTGACTCACGGCGATGCCGGTCAGATCGCCGCGCGCGGTCGCCGCCAGGCTGTCGCTCACGTCCTTGATGTGCACGTGGCTGACGCGGCTTGCGAACTGGCGGAGGAACGCGACCGGATCCTGGCCGGCGATGAAAGTGTTGCCGGTGTCCATGTTCATCCGGAGGTACGGCGAATCCACGGAGCCGAGCATCTCGGCCATGAATTCCGGCTTCGTCGTGAAGTAGCCGTGAGGCTCGATATTGATCACGATCCCGTATGCTTCGGCTACGGGCACGATCCGCCTGTAAATCGCCCGCATCAAGTCCAATGCTTCGCGTTCCGACAGCCCTGCCGGCTTGAAGCGGTCATCTGTGGTATCGATGCTTGGGCAGCCGGCGAGTTTTGCCCAGCGAAGCGTGTGCAGGATGTACTCGACGCCGAGCGTGGCGCCTTCGGGCACTGACAGGGGAAACGCCGCATCGATCTGCGAGAACGCGATTCCGAGCTGCTCCATCTTACGCCGCATCAGCAGGGGATCCTGCCAGAGCGCGATGTGAGGTTGATAGCCGAGTCCGTGAATCCAGCTTACGCCGTCAATGGAACCGCACTCGATGTATTCGACGCCGTTTCTACGGCCCCACTGCAGGCACTGGTCGAAATTCCAGTAGCTGGAGTTGAACGCGTCGGTATGGAAGCCGATATGCATCAGAATCTCTCCTTCGAGCCGCGCTACATCCCTATGCCTCAGGAAATGATGTGAAGCCGGCGGCCTTCGTCCGTACCTCGTCGTCGAGTATACCCTTCGACTGGCCTCGATGCGGGGCCTTCGCTTAGTCGTCACAGCACAGCGCGACCTGTCAACCGGAGACGAGTTTAGGCTTAGGGTCAAGGTAATGTTTCTTGATCAATCAGTGAGCCAGGGCTGCCCGCGTTTTGGCGCAGGGCCCACAAAACGGCCACATATGGCCGTCGATCAAGTTAAGTCGTGTGAAATGAATGCGTACGGCTCTATAGGCCACCAAGGTCAGGTCGCGCCCAAACTGCCACAACGCAAACGGTGCACGGAATGTCGCCGGCAGTTTCTCGCGCGGCGAGCCGCTCGTATCGTACGTAGGACTCGCGGAGAAGACACTGGGCCCGGTGAATCTCTGGGTAGCCGGCTATGCCAATGACGTTTACGGATACCTACCCTCGCCCGCCGTTCTCGCCGAAGGCGGTTACGAGACGCGAGGTTTGTACACCGATGTCGGGGTGTTCGATTCCGGCGTGGAGGAATCAGTGAAGCGAGCCCTCGTCGGTCTCGGGCTGGCCTATACCGATGACGAGTTGGGGTCTTCACCTCTACTTCAATGTTCCCAGCCTGAGGGAGAAACGGCCTTTGAGCGGGGCTGGCCGGCCCTGGACGGACCCGCTGAATGCATTCGCCTCCGGGTACTCGTACAACAAACGCTCCTTGCCGGTGCTGGACCGGCTAGCTGAGCGCACCAGCCTGTTGTCGATTCCTCCCGTGCTGAGCGACGAGGCAATCGAGCGGATCGGTGCTGAATTCGTGCACTGCGCCAGCGATGTCGCGTGCCGTCGCTAGGTGACTAAGTCCGCCCGTGTCGCTGACGACGATCAAGAGATCGGCTCGCCGCACCTCGCCTGCCCAGGACAAATGGAGTGCGACCGCTTTGGCGAACAGTTGAACTTAAAGACCAGCTTGGCTGCACTCGCGTCGGCTTCGCGTGTTCTACAACCCGGATCGTCGTTTCATCTCCGATGCGCAGCTTCCGTTTTCGTTACGTGAGATGCTCCTGCGCCGCCGAATCGAGTCCGCCAACATCGAGGTCGATCTCGGTTTCGCCCTTGTCCACGTTTCCGGCGCGATCGACGGAATCGAGAATGGCGGCCAGGACACCCGGCTGACCACGTAACCCGGCAGTGCATATCCTGCGCCCCCGGACCACTTCGAAGGCTAGGGGTCTGATCAAGCGTCCAGGTTTCCTAGACTACTTCGGCTCCCCGCCGCACGCGCTTGATGGCCGGATCAATCGCGCGTCCCGATCGTAACGCCGCATGAGCGCGGCCGGGCGGAAGCGAATGCGGATGCGACGAAGAGGAGATAGGCCGAGTGGAGGAAGAGGCGGGGCTAGTGGACAGGGCCACAAGTTTGCAAGCGCCCGGAGCGGCACGTTTCCGCTAAGGCCATCTTCATCCACAACCCTCACACTGATGGCTCAATGTCCGGATGGCCACGGCCCCTCCCGGCCGAATTAATCTGGTAAGGAGGAGGGGATCATGGCAGCTCGATCTATGCCATTGGATGCAAGCGTGAGGGTCCTCCGCGAAAGCGATATCGGGGCGGCGGATAAGATTTTCCGCCTGGCTTTCGGCACGTTTCTGGGAATGCCCGAGCCGTCGCGGTGTTTCGGCGACGCCGACTACATCAGGAGTCGCTGGCGAGCACAGCCGGACGCCGCTTTCGCCGCCGAATGCGGGGGCGGACTGGCTGGTTCGAATTTCGCAGTCCGATGGGGCAGCGTGGCTTTTTTCGGACCCCTCACGGTCAGGCCCGACCTGTGGGACAAGGGAATCGGAAAACGCCTGCTCGAACCCGTGATGGACTGCTTT
>DATMXS010000493.1:0-2347 GCA_035561355.1 Bryobacteraceae bacterium
GACGAATCTTGAGCGCCCCAGAACCGGATGGACCAGCATCGCGGCGCAAGTCTCGATGGCTGCGGTCATCTTCGAGGCCGTTACCGGCCTTGCGATTACGTTGGCGCCGTTTCACGCAGCCGTGGAATGGAGTCTCCTGCTCCATACGGCTGCCGGCGTTCTTACGCTCGCGCCGCTGGCGTGGTATCTCGCTGTGCACTGGGTGGATTACCGCAGCCAGGCGCTATCTGACGTAGTGCTTTTAGGCTATGTCGCCACAGGCGCGCTTGCCGTCTGCTCCCTGAGCGGGTTAGTCGTCACATGGCAGGGGCTCTTCGGAATCCGCACGAGCAGCGCGTGGCGGTACGTCCATCTCGGGTCCACGGTGCTGACTCTCGCCGCTATCGTTCCGCATCTGGTGCTGGCGGCGATGCGGCGGAGAGCCCCCGCGGCTCCCGGCACGGTTCGGGCTTGGGCTCGCCGGAGCCTCGCGTGGGGAATTCTCCCGCTCCTTCTTGTTCCGGCGCTCACCGCGGTCTACTCCGGAACGCGCTATCGCAACGAGTTTCCCTCCGACTACAACTACCTGTACGGCAAAAACCGCCCGTTCGCGCCGAGCCTTGCGCGCACGGCGACGGGAGGTGCATTTGACCCGAGGTCGCTAGCGGGATCGGATAGCTGCGGCACTTCCGGCTGTCACACGCAAATCCTGGCGGAATGGAAGCCGAGCGCTCACCGTTACGCTGCGATGGACACGATCTTCCTGGGCATCCAGAACGTGATGGCCAAGCAAAACGGTCCCGAATCGACCCGCTATTGCGGCGGCTGCCACGATCCGATCTCGCTTTTCTCGGGGACCAAAAACATCTTCGTCGAGAACCTCACCGGGCTCCATGGCTATAAGGAGGGCGTCTCCTGCCTGGCGTGCCACGCGATTCAGAAGACGGACATTCAGGGCAATGCGAACTACACCGTGAGGCAGCCTCGGGAATACCTGTGGCAGTGGGCCGGGAGCGGACCCGCGGTGCTGGCGCGCAACTTCCTGATCCGGACCTATCCGGTGGAGCACAACCGCCTCAGCAAGCGCGTGTTCAAAAAGCCGGAGTATTGCGCAGCCTGCCACAAGCAGTTCATCGATCAGGAGGTGAACCGTGTCGGCTGGGTGCAACTCCAGAATCAATATGATAACTGGGCGGCCAGCCACTGGAACACGAAGGGTGACGCGAAACGTACGGTCGAGTGCCGCGAATGCCACATGCCGCTGGTGCAGTCCACCGATCCCGCCGCCGGCGACGACATGGACTACAACCGCCGCGCCAATGACGGCAAACACCGCAGCCATCGCTTCCTGGCGGCGAACAATTTCATGCCGGACCTCCTGAAGCTGGAGGGAGCCAAAGAGCACGTTCAACTCACTAATCGCTGGCTGCACGGCCAGTTCGAGATTCCTGAAATCAAATCGAAATGGGCGGAAGGCCCCATCGTGAAGGCCCGGCTGGACGTGCCCGAAAGCGTCGCTCCGGGAGAACACTTCCGGATCCGCGTAGTGCTGGCATCCAACAAAGTCGGCCACGATTACCCTACCGGGCCGCTGGACATGATCCAGAGTTGGGTGGAACTCTCCGTCACCGACCAGACCGGAAAGGCAATATTCACCTCCGGTCTGCGGGACGAGAAAAACTTCCTCCAACCCGGCTCTTTCCTGTTCAAGGCCGAACCGGTGGACCAATACGGAAACCTGATCGACCGGCATAACTTGTGGGAGATGGTCGGTGTGCGGTACCGGCGGTCCCTGTTCCCGGGTTACTCGGATACGGTCGAATACCAGATGACATGCCCATCCGCATCGCCGGCTGGGCGCGCCGCAGGCGGGCAGGAGTTTGAGGTGCGCGCGGATGGCACATCGGGCGAGTATCGCGTCGCCGCGGCATTGAAGTACCGCAAAATCGATCAATTCCTGCTCAACTACGTGCTTGGCGAAAAGGCCGGCCTGACCGCGCCGGTGGCTGAGATCGCGCGGGCTGAGGCTAGCATTCGGGTGCGAGGCGTACGGTGAGAGCGGTCCAGCCATCGCACGAGACGGGCGCTCCGGTGCGGCGGCATTGGGGCAGGCGTCATCGCCGCATCGCATGGACCGCAGGCGTCCTCGCAACCGCGGCGCTGATCGGCGGGCTGGTGAGTTGGAAAGCGTACCGCGAGAGCCGTCCCGAGGAATACGTTCCCGGGGAAGCATCGGCCGAGATCACAACCTCCATCGCCGAGAAAGGTTCGCATGAGGGCGCCGGAAGCCAGGCCGTTCCGCGCATCGAGGTGGGCACCCGTAAAGCCGACCCACTGCGTGACCCCGGACGCGCCTTACCGCCGGGAG
>DATMXS010000494.1:0-10111 GCA_035561355.1 Bryobacteraceae bacterium
CGCGCGGATCGCCGTGTTCAGCTCGCGAACGCTGTAGATTGTCGGACCCACGCGGAAATCAAGGGTGATCTGCTCCATGCCGTACCGCCAAAGTAGCACGCGGATTTTCTGGGCTCAAGCTGGTGGGGCGCGCTTGGGGCGTTTGGCTCCAGCGACTTGCGCCCTTATGCTGCCGATAAATTCTTTCGATTGGCCCTGCAGGCGATGCGCCGTTATTCTGGACTCAGCTTGCAGTCGCGGCGAAGCGGCGGAATTGTAAGTGCCACTCTGTGGAGGATGAATGACTCCGAAAGAAGTATTAGAGTTCTCAAAGAAAAATGACGCGCGTCAAATCGACCTGCGCTTCAGCGACATACCCGGCCTCTGGCATCACGTTTCCTACCCGATGGTGCAGTTGAGCGAGGAGTCGTTCGAGGAAGGCTACGGCTTTGACGGCTCGAGTATTCGCGCGTGGGCGTCCATCAGCGAAAGCGACATGCTGCTGGTGCCGGATTCCACGACGGCTTTCATGGATCCCTTCGCGGAGATCGCCACGCTGGTGATGTACTGCGACATCATCGACCCGATCACGCGCCAGCACTACGAGCGGGACCCCCGTTGGATCGCCCGCAAGGCCGAGATGTACCTGAAGAACACGGGCCTGGCCGACACCGCCTACATCGGAGCCGAAGCCGAGTTCTTCATTTTCGACAACATCCGCTTCGACCAGAACGAGCACAGCGGGTATTACTTCATCGATGCCGAAGAAGGCCGATGGAACTCCGGACGCGAAGAAAACAACCTCGGGTACCGCCCGCGCTATAAACAGGGCTATTTCCCGGTCCCCCCGACCGACCACTATCAGGATTTGCGCAGTGAGATGGTTCAGACCATGCAGCGCTGCGGTCTGAAGGTGGAGGCGCATCACCATGAGGTGGCCACGGCGGGCCAGGCGGAGATCGATCTCCGGTTCGACACGCTGCTGAAATCGGCCGATTCGATGATGCTGTACAAGTACGTGGTGCGGAACGTAGCGAACCAGTCCGGCAAGACCGTCACGTTCATGCCGAAGCCGATCTTCGCGGATAACGGCAGCGGCATGCACGTCCACCAGAGCCTGTGGAAGGCGGGCCAGGCGCTGTTTGCCGGCGATTGCTACGCAGGGCTGAGCCAGATGGCCCTGTACTACATCGGCGGCCTGCTGAAGCACTCCCGGGCGCTCTCGGCAATCATCGCTCCGACCACCAACAGCTACAAGCGGCTGGTGCCCGGCTATGAGGCTCCGGTGAACCTGGCGTACTCGCGCCGGAACCGGTCCGCCGCGGTGCGCATTCCGATGTACTCGTCGAGCCCCAAGGCAAAGCGCGTGGAGTACCGTCCGCCAGATCCGGCCGCCAATCCGTACCTGACGTTCGCCGCGCTCATGATGGCCGGCCTCGATGGCGTGCTCAACAAGATCAACCCCGGTGAGCCGCTCGACAAGGACATTTACGATCTGTCGCCCGAGGAACTGCGCGACGTGCCTTCAATGCCGGGTTCGCTCGATGAAGCGCTGAACTGCCTCGAAGAAGACCACGGCTTCCTGCTGAAGGGCGACGTTTTCACTGAGGAATTGATCGAAGCGTTCATCGACTACAAGCGCAAAAACGAAGTTGACGCGATCCGGTTGCGGCCTCATCCGTACGAGTTCGCCCTGTATTACGACATTTAGTGAACGGAACCATCCTCCAGGTCAACATCTCTCCGGGCGGGCTGCCAAAACGGCCCGTCCGGGAGGCTCTCCTTTCACCGCTTGGTTTTGAGGGCGACGCACATGCGCACCCCAAGATCCACGGCGGCCCTGCCAAAGCAATTCTCCTCATCCCTTCCGAACTGACCGACCTGTTGATAGCCCGCGGCTTTCCTCTGTTCTACGGAGCCCTTGGTGAGAACCTCACGACACAGGGCATCGACATCCGCTCACTGATGCCTCGCATGCGGCTGCGATGTGGCGCGGCGGTCATCGAAACGACGCAGCTCCGCCGGCCGTGCAATTCGCTTGACGTGTACGGCGCGTCACTGCGGCCGGTGATCGAAGCCGACCCGGCGCTCGGCGGATGGTACGCCAGCGTCGTTATTCCGGGCCACGTCCGCGGGGGCGATCCGGTTGCGGTCTTGGACGTAGCGGTTTAGCATTTTGCAATCCAAGATGATCCAGCCGAAGGCGAGCTTTCCGCCGTCATTTCAGGATCATTGTTGGATTGGAAAATGCTAGCGGCCGGGCATGCCGCGGCCACGCCATCTATGTAAGCGGCAATCCGCCCCCAATCGTTCCAACGCCCACGGTTATCGGCCCGGCAGCTACGTGTAAGCTAATGATTATACAGCACATAACCTTTGCGCCTCCCGTCGCGTCCAACAAGACGGAGGGGATTGGGGATGAGAACAGCATCATCGCTTTTACTCGCTCCCGCATTAGCTTTGCTGTTGACAGGCTGTGGGCGGGACGACGCCGCGCGCACCGGGAACGCCCGCACGGACCGGGCGCAACAGGCGCAAACCGCCGAACCGGCTGGTTCACCCGAGGCGACCGCACCGGGAACCACCGCCGCGCGCCAGGAACTCGAATCGCAAGCTCGCAGGGACGAGGCGATAGCCAAGAGCGAATCCCGCAAGACGACGCGGCAGAGCCCGAAACTGGCGCCCTACACCGGTCGGATGGGAGCAGCGCCGCCGCGCACGGATGAAGCGACACGCCAGGAACGCGACGTAGACGTTCCCGCGGGCGCAGTGCTGCGGGTGCGCGTGGACCAGGCGCTCGACACGGAAAAGAACGACACAGGGGACAAGTTCACGGCGACGCTGGAAGAACCTGTCGTTGTGGACGGGCGCGTGGCGATTCCGAAGGGGACCCGCTTCGAGGGCAGTATTACGACGGCCGAGAGCTCCGGCAGGCTCTCCGGTAAAGGTGTTCTGACTGTGAAGCTCGACTCCTTCGAGCTGAACGGCAAGAAGCACAACATCACGAGCACCACGGCCACGCGTGTCACCGATGGTCATACGAAGCGCGACATCGGCATCATCGGCGGCAGTGCGGCTGCGGGGGCAGCCATCGGCGCGGTCACAGGCGGCGGCAAGGGCGCGGCGATCGGCGCAGGCGCTGGAGCGGCGGCCGGCACAGGAGTGGCGGCGGCCACCGGCAAGCAGGACGTCGAAGTTCCGGCCGAGACAGTGATGGTATTCACTCTCCAGGAAGCCGTGGATATTTAGGATGATTTGGGCCTATTCCGGCTCCTTGGTGAAGGCGCGGCTCTGCCAGGCCGCGCCTCTTTTTTTTAACGAATGCCCCGTCGGCGGGCGGCCGCCTGCCCTCGTCGCTCCCAGCTCCTTGCTCCTGCTTCCTCAAAACCCTTCCCACACCAGCGCCGGAAACTGCCTCCGTACCCGGAACCCGATGCTCTCGTACAACTGCACCGCCCGCGCGTTAGTTGCCGTCACGGTGAGACTCGCGCGGTTCGCTCCTGCGTAGGCCAGCGATGCCAGCGAGTGCCGCATCAATTCGTATCCGACGCCCTTGCCCTTCCACGCAGGCGCCACGCAGATCTGCGTGATGTGGCCGGTGTGTTGGGCAACCAGGCTTGCCAGCGACACGCCGCACAACCGGCCCGTATCCCGCGACAGCGCGACGAATGACGCCGGCGCGAAGAACGATCCGCAGCCCGGGTACTGGACGATGTTGAACAGGAACCGCCGCGCGCCTGATGCCGAACGGTACTGGTCATTGATCTCGCTATCGATGTGATTCCGGTAAGCCGCTGAGATCAAATGGGCGGCGTCATCCTGGCGCTGCTCCCTCCAGTTATCGATCACGATGCCCGGAATCGCCCGCGGCGAGAGCCGCTTCACGGCGGAGGTCTCCACCACCATGAAATTACGCACGAAACTCCGCGCGGCGGAGGGAACAGGCAGGGCGCGGTTCTGGCCCGGCCCGCCGAGCATCAACTGCGTCTCGATCCGCCGCACCTCGCGGGTGTGCATCAGCCGGTCCACGATCGCGCTGAGAAGCGTATTCTCGTTTGCCGCCGTGCGGTAGGGAGCCCGAAGGAACAGGTCACCGATGAGGCCCTTGTGCTCCTCGCAGACCAGATAGGAGTACCCGGCCACTTCGGCGCCGGCGTACAGGGCATAGCCGCTCAGCGCGTGCACGTCCACGAAGCGGCGCACCAGATCCGCCGAGGCGCGGAAATCCCAATCGAGTTGCTCCCGCCAAGCCTGGACCTCTTCCGTCAGGAGCTCATCGAGATCATGAACCCGCACCTGCCAGAGATCGACGATTTCTGGCGTCGGCGTATCCGCCATCGCAGCCATACCGATTCGATACTACTCCTGGTTGCCCGACAACCATCGCTTTATGTTGCGCGTCGCCTGCCGGATGCGCTGCTCGTTTTCGACCAGAGCGAAGCGCACGTGGCCTTCGCCCATGGGTCCGAAGCCGGCGCCCGGCGAAACGGCGACGAGCGCTTGATCGAGCAGCAGCTTCGAGAATTCGAGCGAGCCGAGAGTGCCGTAGCGCTCCGGCAACTGCGTCCACAGAAACATCGTCCCGCGCGGGCTCTCCACGGGCCAGCCGGCGCGGTTGAGGCCCTCCACCAGGACGTCACGCCGTTTCTGGTACACGGCGCGAATCTTCAGCGTATCCTGCTCGCACTCGCGAAGCGCCACGATCGAGGCGATCTGGATGGGCTGGAACACGCCGTAATCCAGGTAGCTCTTGATGCGCGCCAGCGCGGCGATCATCTTGGAGTTGCCCACGCAAAAGCCGACGCGCCAACCGGCCATGTTGTAGCTCTTCGACATGGAGAAGATTTCGACAGCCACCTCGGACGCCCCCTCAACCTGCAGAATGCTCGGCGGCGTGTAGCCGTCGAAGCCGAGGTCGGCATAGGCGAAATCATGGACGATCATGGTGCCGTGCTCGCGGGCGAGCGCGACGATCTCGCGGAAGAAGTCGAGATCCACACAATGCGTGGTGGGGTTGTGCGGGAAGGAGATCAGGATCACCTTGGGTTTCGGACTGCTGGTCCGGAACAGATCGTGGAGGTGGGAAAGGAACTCGGCGGGGCTGGGCATCGGCACGATGCACGCGTGGCCCTCGGCCATAATGACCCCGTACTGGTGAATGGGATAGCACGGATTCGGCGAGACAACTGTATCGCCCGGGCCTATGACGGCGAACAGCAGATGGGCGAGAGCGTCCTTCGCGCCCATGGTGACGATCGCTTCCTTGTCAGGGTCGAGCCGGACATTGTAGTTCGTCTGGTAGCGGCGGACGATCTCTTCACGCAGCCGCGGGATGCCGCGCGATACCGAGTAGCGGTGATTGCGCGGGTTGCGTGCGCCCTCGACCAGCTTGTTGATGACAACCTCCGGCGTGGACCCGTCGGGGTTGCCCATCCCGAGATCGATCACGTCCAACTGGCGGGCGCGCAGTTCCGCTTTACGCTCGTTGACGATCCCGAAGACGTAGGGCGGCAGCTTCTGAATACGATAAAACTGGTCCGGAACGGCCATAGTTTTTCAATGATAGCGTGCGAGGCCGAGGATCCGTTGCATTGGCGCGGCTACTTTGGCGCAACCACCCTGATCGCGCAGGTCCTCGTGCCGTAGCCGAGCGATACTGGACGTGTCGCGTCCATGGCCTTCATCCGCACCGTGCTCGGGGATATTCCGCCGGAATCGCTCGGCGCCTGCTATGCGCACGAGCACGTCATCGCAGGCCCCTCCTACGCCACACGCCAGTTCCCGGACTTCCTGCTGGACGATGCCGATAAGGCCTCCGCCGAACTCGCCGAATTCCGCGCCGCAGGCGGGCACGCGATGGTGGATTGCACGCCCTGCGGGGCCGGCCGCAACGTCGTGAAGCTGGCGGCTGTCGCTGAAGCGGCCGGCGTCCACATCATCTGTGCCACCGGCCTGCATCTTGAGAAGTATTATCCGCCCGGCCATTGGAGCGCACGCCTCGACGCCGAGCGCCTGGCCGCCCTGTTCACGTCCGAAGTCGCCGAGGGTGTGGACCGCCATGATTACGAAGCACCGGCGGTTGAGCGCACGCGCCACAGGGCAGGCGTGATCAAGGCCGCGGGCGGGCTGGACAGGCTGAACGGCCGCGAGCGACGCGCCTTCGAAGCGGCCGCGCTAGCACACCAGGCCACCGGCGCCCCAGTGCTGACTCACACCGAGCAGGGCACGGCGGCATTGGAGCAAATTGCGCTGCTCGCTGCGTTAGGCGTCGCGCCGCGGCACATCGTGATCTGCCACACGGATCGCCGCCCGGACCCGGCCTATCACAAGGAGATCCTTTCCAGCGGCGTCTTTCTGGAATACGACTCCGCTTTTCGCTGGCCGCCGGAGCGGGGCAATCCGACGCGCGACCTGTTGCTGGAGATGGTCGCGTCAGGCTTCAACACCCAGCTTCTGCTCGGAATGGATGCCGCGCGACGCCGCTATTGGGCGGAATACGGCGGCTCTCCGGGGTTGACCTACCTGCTGGCAGTTTTCGCCGCGGAACTGCGGGACCGCGGACTGCCGCAATCGGACCTCGACCGAATTTTCGTCAGCAACCCGGCCGCTGCTTTCGCTTTCGCCGGCAACACGAGCCGAACCTAGATTGCTCGCGTTGACCGTGCCTGTTACCAGCACATAGAATTGGCTGTGCAACACCTTTTCCGGCTGCTGTTCCCGTTCTTGCTGATCGCTTCAGTCCACGCTTCTGCACAAACACGGATCGGCATCGATCGTACCCGATTCACGCTCGACTCCAAGCCGTTCGAATACACGGGCGTGAGTTTCTTCAACGCCATCTATAACGCTGAGTTCAATCGATCGGAGGAGGCCCGGCGCGCATTCCTTGCGAAGTTCCGCCGGTATGGCATCAACGTCCTTCGCGTCTGGGCGCAGTGGGACAGTCCGCTGGGCTTCGTCGATACATGTCCGACCTGCACGCTCTACGTGGCGGACGGAACGTTGCGGCCCGAGCGCCTCCGCACGTTGCACTCGATCCTTGCCACGTCCGCTGCAGAAGGCTTCGTCGTGGAACTGACGTTGTTCTCGCACGAGAGCTGGGGCGCGAACATTCGCCTGACTGACCCGGATATGGAGAGAGCGGTCGGAAGACTCGCGGAGAGCCTGCGGCCTTTCCGAAATGTGACTTTTCAGATCTGGAACGAGTTCTCGCACCACACGGTGCCCCTCGCACGCGTAATCAGGAAGGTGGATCCGGAGCGTCTGATTACGAGTTCGCCGGGGTTCGCGGGCGTTCTGCAGGCGGGGTGGGAGGAAACCATGCTGATGGATTACCTGACGCCGCACACCTCGCGTCAAAATTCCGGCCGGCCTTGGGAGATGGCGCCGGCGGAGATCGCGTACCTGATAGCGAAATTCGGGAAACCCGTGGTTGACGATGAGCCGGCCCGGAACGGGACTTCGAACTTCGGCGGTCCCGGCGAGGTCACGCATCCGGAGGATCACATTCTGCAGATCTGGGACGTGCGGCGGCAGGGTGGGTATGTCACGTATCACCACGACATGTTCCAGACCGGAGCCGGGAGTAAAGCCGTGCCGGCCAGCGGTATACCGGACCCTGAATTTAGCGCCTATCACCGGGTGGTGTTCGAGTTCCTCGGACGGCGTTCGCGCTATCTGCGACGCTGATCGCGGCGGCTTGTGCATGCGCTCCGCTCTGATGCGCTCTGATTTGAACATGACGGAATTTTTGAAGGCATCCTGATCGCTTGCGGCACATACCTATTCCGGCAAGGGTCCAGAGGCGTCCGCCAACGCGGCGGCCGGCACTCGGCGTTTCGCTTCGATCCATTTCGGCGCCGCTTCCCGTTCCTCATCCGGCCGGTTCATAGTGAAAGCGGCGACCAGAACTCCGCCGCTCAGCCACCATACACTGAAGCTGCCCGCCGGCACATCGCCCCGGTGGATGACTTCGTCCGCACCCGCCGGATCGCCCCAGAATTCGTACGAGAGGTCGAACACGTCCGAGAAGAAATAGGGCACATGACGGAAGGGAGCCCGTTCCCCCATCAGCGTGCGGGCGCAATGCTGGCCCTGGGAAACGGCGTTATCCCAGTGCTCCACTCGCCGGCGCTTGCCGAAAAGCACGTCCTGGTAAGTGGCAACATCGCCGGCCGCGAGCACGCCCGGGCGATTCGTTTCCAGATATTCGTTTACCGTGACGCCGTTATCCACGGCGATGCCGCTTCCAGCCAGCAACTCGGTCACAGGCTGAACGCCGATTCCTGCCACTACCATCTCGCATGGCACGATCTGGCCATTGACGAGGACGGCCGATTCCACGCCAGCGCCGCCGCGGACTTCCTGGATCTCGGTCGTTTTGGCGAAGCGCACTCCGCGAGCCGTGTAGTATCCTTCGAAATACTCCGACATTTGGGGCGTGAAAAAGTGACTCCAGATGCGATCTTCGCGCAGAACCATGATCACCTCGAGGCCCTTTTGCGCCAGTACCGCTGCCACCTCCATGCCGATGAATCCGCCGCCAACAACCACCGCCTTCTTTGTGCCTTCCGCTTTATGGCGGATCTCCCTGGAATCGTCAAGGGAGCGTAGATAGTGAATGCCCGAAAGCCGGGCGCCTTGCACGCCGAGGGTCCGTGGGCGCGCGCCAGTCGCGATGACCAGCCGGTCGAACGAGAAGGCGCCGCCGCTTTCTAGCGAAAGAACCTTGCGTTCGGTGTCGATGGACGTGACTCTCGTGTTCAGCTTGATTTTGATTCCGCGTTCCCGGTAAAAGGCGTCTGAGTTGATGCGGATGCTTTCCTCGGTCTCTTTACCGGCCAGAAAACCTTTCGAAAGCGGCGGCCGTTCGTACGGTATCGCATCGTCCGCCGAGATAATCGTCAATTCTCCCGCCGCCAACCCCATTTCCGCCAATTGCTTCGCGGCATATCCGGCTACCATGCCGCCGCCCAGAATTACGAATTTCGCGCCGTCCATCGATGAGGCTCCCTTTTCCGAAAAGTGTCCTGCTTTCGAACGTTGTTCAAAATATTTGGAGTGCCTCCCGGACCATCTGGTTCGCATATCCCCACTCATTGTCGTACCAACTCATGACCTTGACGAGATCCCCATCCACTGCCTGGGTCATACTCAAATCCACAATAGAAGCATAGGCTCGGTGAACTATATCGGAGGACACAACGGGTTGGGATCAGTGCCCTGCACCAGACGTCTTGTCCGTCACTCTTTTTACGGTCTCCATGATTTGACGGGCGGAAATGCCGTAACGATCCGGCAATTCATTTGGCGGCGGGACAGGGGGCGGGGACAGGCTGCGCAATGTCGAAATTCATCTGGCCATCTGCGATCTCGGTCTTGGGCTTCGGCCCACGCTTCTGCGGACCAGCACGCGCTCCGTCTCGCGCTCCAACTGCTCGATGAACTCGTCCCCGCCGCACGGCCGTCCGGTTCGCGTTGCCTCGCGCAAGCTCCGGTCGAATTCGGCATCGCGCGAAGCTGGCCGCAGCACACCCCGCCAGGTGTCCGCCGACCAGTGCTCGCGCCAAAGCCCGAGGTCCAGGATGGCCCATTCATCGGCGCCGCCCAGGTGCGCTCTCGCGTTCGACCACGGCCATTCCTCGGCCGCCTGTACGATCCGGGCGCGAACGGGATTCAGTTCGGTGTACCGGACGGCCTGCCAAACGTGCCCGCCGGCGAGCGGGCAGGAGTAGAAGCGGTTCTGCCACAGGTGTCCGGCGCGCCGCTCGCGGACATGCAGCCGGCGCGCGTATTCGTTGTGTGTGCGCCCGAACGCCCGAGCCAGCGAGTCGGGGCGCTCCGGCGCATGTACGTGGAGATCCTTCGCGACCACCTCCGCGAGCACAACGTGCGCGTCGACGGCCTGAAACATATTTACATCTAAATGTTGTAGCCGCAAAATGGGTTGTGAGCCTCCAGCCTCCCTCCTCACCCCGTTTTGAACCGATCAATCGCGCTCAGATCGTTCTGGAGACCGTCGATGTTGAGCGGCTGATCCCCGAGGACCATCCCGCCCGCAACATCTGGGACCTGATTGGAAGCCTCGATCTGAGCGCTTTCCAGGTTGATGTCAAAGCGGTCGAAGGCCGTC
>DATMXS010000495.1:0-6558 GCA_035561355.1 Bryobacteraceae bacterium
GGCCGCGCTCGGCACTCTTGCCGGCCTGGGGCTGACGGCTGGCCTCCGTCTCTATGCGACCGTCCTCGCACTCGGGCTCGGCATCCGCTTCGGGCTGATACACCTCAGACCCGGCCTGGAGCACTTGAGCGCTCTCGGGAACGAATGGGTGCTGGGAATCGCAGGGCTCGCCTACTCCGTCGAGTTTCTTGCCGATAAGATCCCGTGGGTGGACAGCCTCTGGGACTCAATTCATACGTTCATAAGGCCGCTCGGCGCCGCGCTCATCGGCGCGACGGCATTCGGCGATCTCAGCCCGGCGGCCGCGCTCGGAGCGGGCCTGTTCACTGGCACCATCGCGCTCACCGGCCACTCGGCCAAAGCGGGCACGCGGCTGGTATTGAATCACAGCCCCGAACCGTTCACAAACGTCGGCCTGAGCTTCGTTGAGGACTTCCTCGCGATCGGAGGCACGTGGCTCGCTGTCCAGCATCCGGGCATCATGGTTGGAATCGTCGCTGTTTCCCTGGTGCTGTTCGCCTGGCTCGCCCCCAGACTGTTTCGGATGTTGCGCGTCCTGTTCGCGGCCCTAGCCGCCTTCGTTACGCGACCCGCCGCCGACCCGTCCGGCTTGCGAGCCGTTGCGACCGCAGGAGTGCCCGGTTTGCGCGGTTCCCTGGGAACGCTGGCATTCGCCGTCCCCGAAGTCTCCTTTACCGCAAAACGCTGGGGCCGCCGCCGCGAGTACCGCTCCGGCCCAATAGGAGACGCCCGCTTCGAACGCGGCTTCTTCATGGATCGCCTGATCGTAGAAGCCGCCGGAAAACCGCGCCGCTTCGACCTGCTGAAGACCCGCGGCTCATCCATCACAAGTGCGATCGGCGCCATGCGAAACCGGTGATCCTCACGGAGGGCGGCACTCAAATGGTCGCGTCGATACGGTACAGCAACCCGGCAGCACAAATGATAGCCTGAGGGCTGCTTGGTTCCATACCGGCCGCAATCAGGGCGCAGGGCGTTGCCAGGCATCACAGGCGTGACACTGTGACCGGCTCGCACGATTTCGAGACACCATGAGATCACCCATCATCTTCAGCAGCTTGTTTTTGCTTTCACTTTTGGCGGCGCAGACACCGAAACCGTCCGCCGGGACCGAGACGCGCGAGCAGCGCGATGTCCGGATGCAGTGGTGGCGTGATGCGCGATTCGGAATGTTCGTGCATTGGGGACTGTACTCTGGATTGGCCGGGACGTGGGACGGCAAGCCTGTGGCCACACGGGGCGGAATGGAATGGATCCAGGAGCGCGTGAAGGCCGACACCGACACGTATGCGAAGCGCGCCATCCCTTTGTTCCAGCCGAAGCCCGGTTTTGCCCGGCAATGGGCGCGACTCGCTCGCGAGGCTGGCTGCCGCTACGTCGTCTTCACGACCAAGCACCACGACGGCTTTGCCCTGCATGACTCCAAGGTCAGCGACTTCGACGCAGGCTCCGTGCTTCACCGCGATCTCGTCAGGGAGATCGTGGAGGCACTCCGGGCCGAGGGTCTGCGGGTCGGGTTCTACCATTCCGTCATCGACTGGCATCACGACCAGTACGAGTACGCGCGGTCCAGGCAACTGCCGCACCCGCTGAAGGGCCGGCCCTATCCCAATGGACAGCGGGACCACGCCAAGTACCTCGATTACCTGCACGCCGAAGTGAACGAACTAGTGTCCAATTACGGCCCCGTGGACGTCTTGTGGTGGGACTACAGTTCAGAGGACTTCCAGGGTGAAGAGGCCTGGCGAGCATTCGAGCTGATGGGCAAGGTTCGGGCCAGAAACCCACGAGTCATCATGAACAACCGGCTGTTCCGCATCCCGGAGGCCGGCTTCACCGGCATGGGCACAAACGCGATCTCGCCGCGACTCGATCCGAAGTACGGCGACTTCATCACCCCGGAGCAGCACATACCGGCCACGGGCATGCCCGGCGTGGACTGGGAAACGTGCATGACGATGAACACGACCTGGGGCTACAGCGACCACGACCGCCAATGGAAGTCTGACGAGACCCTGATCCGCAATCTCATCGACATCGCCAGCAAGGGGGGCAATTACCTCCTGAATATCGGCCCGAAGGCCGATGGCAGCGTACCGCAGGAAAGCGTGGATGCCCTGCATGCGATCGGCGCATGGATGAAGGTGAACGGCGAGTCCATTTATGGCACTGCCGCGAGTCCGTTCGACAAACTCGAGTGGGGACGTTGCACACAGCGGCGCCTGGCAAACGAAAAAACGCGGTTGTACTTGCACGTCTTCGACTGGCCCAAAGACGGCAGGCTCCGGGTCCCGTTAGCCATTGCTTCGCCGGCCAAAGCGCGTTTGATGGCCGGCGGCAAATCGCTCCGTATCGTCACTGAAGACAAGCAGATCTCGATCGCCGTGCCGGCCGAAGCCCCGGACAAGATCGCGACGGTGATCGAGCTGGACCTCGATGCCCCGCCCGAATCCGTGAAGCCCGCGTTCTGAAGCGGCCGAATTCGACCACCAACTCGCACGGCGAACTGTCGCGCAGGGGGACGTTTCCCTCGAGCGCGGTGTCGCAGTGTATGGAAGTGGTTTAAACTCAAGAGAAGTTTCAAATCTGGGGGCGTAGCTCAGGTGGATAGAGCACCTGCCTTCTAAGCAGGTGGTCGCAGGTTCGAGTCCTGCCGCCCCTACCATGCCATCCAGCTCTGCTGCTGTTACCATACCCCCATGTCCGCGCCGCGTCCGACTCTGGACCGTCCTCCTGATCCCTCCCCTGCCCGCCTGCAGTCACTCGATGTCTTCCGCGGCGCCACCATTGCCGGCATGACGCTCGTCAATAATCCTGGCGACTGGGGGAACGTCTACCCGCAACTCCTCCATGCGAACTGGCATGGGTGGACCTTCACCGACCTCATTTACCCGTTTTTCCTCTGGATCGTCGGTGTCTCGCTGACACTCTCTTTCGCACGCCGCGTCGAACGGGGCGATCATCGCGGGCGGCTGTTCCTTCACACCTTCCGGCGCGCGGCCACCATCTTCGCCATCGGGCTTCTGATCAACTTCCTCGGTTCCTTCAACCTCGCCACTGTCCGGATTCCGGGGGTGCTCCAGCGCATCGCCATCTGTTATCTCGTCGCGGCCGTCATCTTCCTCCGGACGTCCTGGAAAGCGCAGGCGATCTGGGCGGCCGCGCTGCTCGCCGTCTACTGGGCGCTCATGACCCTCGTCCCGGTTCCCGGCCACGGCCCGGGCGTGCTCGAACCGGGGCGCAACCTCGCAAACTGGATCGACAGCATCGTCCTGCGCGGCCACATGTGGCGTGAGACGCTCACCTGGGATCCCGAAGGACTGCTCAGCACGCTCCCGGCGATCGCGACGACGCTGATGGGCGTCCTCACCGGACACGTGTTGCGGCTCAAGCGGAGCGCCGCCGAAAAGACGGCGTGGCTCTTCGCCGCCGGAAACGCCCTCATGTTCGCGGCAGTTGTCATGAGCATCTGGTTCCCCATCAACAAGAGCCTCTGGACGAGTTCCTTTGCGGTGCTCATGGCCGGGCTGGCGGCGAACGTCTTCGCGTTCTGCTACTGGGTGGTGGACGTTCAGGGCTGGCGCCGCTGGGCGTACCCGTTCAAGGTCTTCGGCGTGAACGCGATCGCGATCTACGTCCTGACCGACTTTATCGTGATCGGAGCCGAGCATATCCACATCGGCGGCCAGCCCCTCCAGCGCTGGTTGTTCCAGAACCTCTATGCGCCCTTCGCTGCCCCCAAGATGGCTTCCCTGCTCTGGGCTGTAAGCTTTGTCGCGCTAATGTATCTGATCGCGTGGGTCCTGTACCGGCGGAATTGGTTTATTAAGGTTTGATGCGACACCAATCCCGGTTGTGTGACGATCAACAATGAGCAGCCACTGCTCTCAGAGACCGAAGCGAGTACTCGATTGCGTGCAATCTCAGATGGACGCCGCGTCGCGATCGCCGGCGCTACGGGCTATATCGGTGGCCGTCTGGCTCCGCGATTGATCGAGGACGGATACACTGTTCGGTGCCTTGTTCGCTCGCCCGGGAAACTCGCTGGCAGGGCGTGGGCCGGCAATGCTGGTGTCGATATCCGGCAGGTGAACCTGCCAGACTGCGCCTCGCTGACCCAGAACCTCGCGGGATGCAAGGCAGCGTTCTACCTCGTTCATTCCATGACGTCCGCCGGCTCGAAATATGCGGAGCGGGACCGTCACCTGGCTGAGCGATTCGCCTGTGCTGCCCGGGATGCTGGTGTTGAGCGGATCATCTACCTCGGTGGGCTCGGCGAGACTGGACGCGACCTCAGCGAGCACCTATCTTCCCGCCGGGAGGTGGAACAAGCCCTGGGCTCCACCGGTGTACCGGTGACGGTTCTGCGCGCGGCCATGATCATTGGATCCGGGTCGGCCTCCTTTGAGATCCTCCGTTATCTTGTCGAGCGGCTGCCGGTGATGATCACCCCAAAGTGGGTGAGCACGCAGTGCCAGCCGATCGGGGTGAGCAACGTTATCGGCTATCTGGCCGGCGTCCTGGCTGTACCCGAGACTACTGGAGGCGTATTCGAAATCGGCGGCTCCGAGGTGCTGACCTACCGCGACTGCATGCGCATCATGGCACAGGAGCTCGGGTTGAGGCGCCGCTGGATCATCCCGGTTCCAGTGCTTACGCCGCGACTCAGCTCCTATTGGATTCATCTGGTCACTCCGCTGAGCCACGACATCGCCAAACCGCTGGCGGAAGGACTCAAGAACCCGGTGGTATGCCGCGAGAACCGAATCACGAAGTTGATCCCGCAGGACCTTCTGAGCGTGCGCGAGGCGATCCGGGCGGCCCTGTCCAAAATGGCGGAGCATCAAGTCGAGACGAGTTGGTCGATGGCGGGACCGATTCCCGGTGATCCCGATTGGGCGGGGGGCACGGTTTTTCGAGATGCGCGGAACATCACGGTGGAGGCTCCGGACGCGGCAGTATTCCGGGCGGTGTGCCGGGTGGGGGGTGGGCACGGATGGTATGCCGCGGATTGGCTGTGGAGGATCCGCGGCTGGATGGACCGTTTAATTGGTGGGCCCGGCCTCCGGCGAGGGCGGCGCGACCCGGAGATGGTCGGCTATGGGGAAGCGCTCGATTTCTGGCGCGTCGTGCGATTCGAACGGGATCGCAGGCTGGCGTTACGCGCGGAGATGAAACTCCCAGGGGAAGCACTCCTTGAATTCCGGGTGGCGCCGCTCGGCGCGAGCGAGTGCACGCTGGAGCAGGTAGCTCTGTTCCAACCCCGCGGGCTGTTCGGACTGCTGTACTGGTACGCAGTGGCTCCGCTGCACCACATTGTTTTCCGCGGTATGTTGATTGGCATCCGGCGCGAGGCCCTTCAAATCCACTCGCGTGAACTCACTCCGCCGCCCCATTAAGTTCGGTATCGAAGAAAGGCGGCCACACCTCCGACGCTCTCGAGTAACGCGGCGTCCTGAATGAAGCTCACTTGGGCGCTCGTCTGCGCTGCCTTCGTGACAAGTTCATCTGGCAGCATCACGATTTCCTTGGGCGGTTCTGTCGCCGCGAGACCCCCGCCTGAAGTCATGGCTATGGGCCTCTCCACCTCTTCCTCTTCGGGGTGAAACTGCTCGAGCGCGGCGCTCACAAGCAGTTCATCTACCTGACCCATGTCGAGTGCGGCGAGCGTGTTCCGCACGCCGGCGACCGCGAGGCCCCCGGCCCGGTACTGCTCGAACATCCGGGCAACCTTCTCGGCATCCTCCTTCGAGTCCTGCTCGCGCATGCTGTCGAGCGTGGCGGTGAGTATGTCCGTTTCCGGCGCGTTCACGTCCAGCCTGAGCACGTCCACGATCTTGTCTTGAAGAGCCTGCGGGAGTTGCTCGCGAAGTTTCGGCAGGATCACCTCATCACCCGCCAGGACGACGTGCCGGGCGCCCTCAGCCGCCACTACTCGTCCCAGGATCTCGACGATTTCTTTGACGTGGTGCAGGTGGTAGTTCTCGATGTGCCTGCGGTAGCGCTGCTGCGACCAGCCGCCGACCTTGACGCTCTTCGTCTTTGTACCCTTGATCTCCTCTTTGCTTACGACGGTGCCCAGTCCGAACACGAAAATCCGGGCCAGGTTCGTATCGGCGATCACCGCCGCGTAGCGCGGGAACTCATCATTCAGCTTGGCGAGTTGGTACAGGTGCGGCTGGTTGTAGACATACAGCCGGTGTTCGTCGATCGGAGCGTCCAGTTGTACCGCCTCGAAGAGATCGGCGCCCGCACACGCAAAAATGACCGCACCATTTGCTGACGGATTCAGCTCTCCGGCAAGGTATTGCTGGATCCGGGAGGCATCTTTCTCGAAGCTCTCGCCCTCCGATGAGTTTGGCGCGAACGCTTTCGAGCGCGCCTTAAGCTCCTTGCGAACAAACGCCTGATAGTTGTCACGGCCGTGCTGATCGGCCTTTGTGTTCAGATAAAGACTCACGACGGGGAAGCCGTTCGGCTCCCAGGCCGACAGCCGGTCGATCAGATTATTGATCATCGGCCGGTCTCCTGATGCGA